>DASSHJ010000180.1:0-4942 GCA_035692965.1 Nitrosospira sp.
CCATGCAGGAATTGACGGGCTCGCGAAAACGCTGTCGGCAACACACATCGACTTGCTCATCAATAATGCTGGGATTTACGCGGGATCCCACGGCACGCCGCTGGAGGATATCGATTACGAAGCATGGGCCAAGTCATTCCATATCAATACTATGGCAAGCCTTAAAATGGCCCAGGCTTTTCTGCATCACATTGAGCGCAGCAAGCAGAAAAAAATCGTGACGATCAGCAGCAAGATGGGCAGCATCACGGACAATACCAGCGGAGGCAGTTACTTGTACCGAACCAGCAAGACTGCGGTAAACATGGTTATCAAGACGCTCTCGATTGACCTCAAGACCGCCGGAGTCATCGCAGTCGTTTTCCATCCCGGGTGGGTAAAGACCGATATGGGCGGCCCGAGGGCGCAGATTTCGGCTACCCAAAGTGTTTCCGGAATGCGCCGGATCATTGACCGCCTTTCCATGGCCGATTCCGGCAAGTTTCTGTCGTATGACGGACAGATTGTACCGTGGTAATTTCTATTAAAACATTTGCTTTCTGACCCTCTCCCCCGACCCCTCTCCCATAAGTGGGAGAGGGGGGTGAGGAGTTGCTTCGCGCTAAGGGAGTAGCATTGCCTTAAGGCAGCGAGGGTGACCGGAAATGCGATCTATTCAACGACTACCGCGGTTCCGCTCGCGGAAACCATCAGCATTCCATTTTCCTTGCCCATGATTTCGTAATCAATATCGATTCCTACCACCGCGTTTGCCCCAACATCCCTCGCACGTTGCTCGAGTTCGTCGAGAGCAATCTCACGGGCGCGTTGCAGTTCCTTCTCGTAAGTTCCAGAACGGCCTCCCACGAGGTCACGGATACCTGCAAACAGATCTTTGAAAAGATTGGCGCCAAGAATGGCCTCACCGGCGATGACGCCACAATATCGGGTGATGCGTTTCCCTTCTATGTTCGGTGTCGTCGTAAGTTGCAATTGTCTCATCCTCTTTAAAATTCGGGCTTCTGTTGATCATAATACCGGCAAACAGTTTTATCCCCGCAGCGGGAAACCGCCGTATTCTAAGCTTCTTCGCTATGCACCGCTTCCTCCCCTCGGCGGTCTTTTCCGCGGCTTCTTCAGGGCTTGCTTGAGGTGCGCCGTATCCCTGGACTTCGGCGGAGCAGGGCTTGAAGCCTCCCTGCGCCTTGGCGTCTGTTCGTGCGCAGCAGCCCGATTGATTGGAGTGAGCGTAATCTCGAGTTCATTGATCTCCGCCCATTCCGCGTCCGTCCGCTTCCTCTCCGGAATCGCCAGAAGCTCTTTTAACCGATGGTGAGACGGCATCGTATGCGATTTCTCCATGACAGCCGGTAACTCAGTACCGAGTTTTACTGATAATTATTATCATTTATAATAGGGAAAATTTCGTGATTACCAGGAGAACAAATGCAGCCCCGCTTTTACCATTATCTTAGCGTACTCCTTTACTGTTCCAGTGTCTTCGGCGGGTCAGCGCATGCGGACGAAGTGGTTGTCTATTCGGCCCGGATCGAGCAGCTCATCAAACCCATGTTTGACGCCTTTACCAAGGATACCGGCATCGGCGTCAAGTTTGTGACGGACAAGGAAGGGCCGTTGCTGGCGCGGCTCAAAGCGGAGGGAAAAAATACGCCCGCGGACGTATTGATCACCGTAGACGCCGGGAACCTCTGGGAAGCTGCCAGAGAGGGATTGTTACGTCCCGTCGAGTCCAAAGTTCTGGAGGCCAACATTCCTGCTTATCTCCGCGATCCGAACAACGAATGGTTCGGGCTTTCGGTTCGTGCCCGAACCATCATCTACAATACGCAGAAAGTGAAACCATCCGATCTTTCCACTTATGAAGCACTAGCGGACCCAAAATGGAAGGGAAGGCTATGTCTGCGAACTTCCAAGAAAGTATACAACCAGTCTCTGGTAGCCACCATGATTGCCGAATACGGTGAGCCGAAAACCGAGCAAATCGTGAGGGGCTGGGTGGCCAACCTAGCCATGGATCCTCTCTCCGACGAAACCAAGGCAATGGAATACGTCGCAGCTGGGCGGTGCGACGTAACCCTGGCAAATACTTACTACTATGGGCGCCTGATGGAGAAAAAACCCTCTCTGCCACTGGCAATTTTCTGGCCCAACCAGGAGGGAAGCGGCGTTCATGTAAATATCTCCGGGGGAGGCGTAACTCGGTACGCGGATAACGTGCAGGGGGGAATCAAGCTGCTCGAATTTCTTTCCTCGGAAAAAGCGCAAAACCTGTTTGCCGACGTGAATATGGAATACCCTGTCAATCCTCGTGTCAAGACTGATCCGGTCGTCGCAAGCTGGGGCACGTTCAAGCAAAATCCAATAAATGTCAAGAAGGCTGGCGAGTTGCAAGCCGAAGCGGTGAAACTGATGGATCGCGCCGGCTATCGATAGGCACAAGGTGGAAAGTGAGGCAATCGATCCGGCGGAAAGCAACGTAACCTCGAGGCAAGGTTCTTCCCATTTCTCAACTTCCGTATACCGCGACTCGCCGCGTTGGCGCCTGACCCCCATCCTCGTCGCCGCGCTTGTCCTTGTTCCCCTCGGAACCGTCATTTCTTCATTCTTTGCCCCTGCCACCGATATCTGGCAGCATCTCGTCGAAACGACGCTGCCCGGCCTGCTCACCAATACATTCTGGCTTGTGCTGGGTGTCGCCCTCGGGGTGGTGCTCCTGGGCGTCAGCCTCGCCTGGCTGACTGCCGTTTGTGAATTTCCTGGAAGAAGGTTTCTTTCGTGGGGTCTATTGCTGCCCCTTGCCGTTCCCGCATACGTGACCGCGTTCGTGGCGCTCGGGCTTTTCGATTACGTGGGGCCCGTGCAGACCGCGCTAAGAGCGTGGCTGGGATCAAACCGCTTCTGGTTTCCGGATATTCGAAGCAGAGGCGGGGTTGTTGCTGTCATGGTCCTGGCATTTTACCCCTACGTCTACCTGCTGGCGCGCAACGCCTTTCTAACCCAGGGCAAGCGTTCGCTCGAGGCTGCGCAATCGCTGGGCTTGGGCCGCACCCAAGGTTTTTTCAAGGTTGCCCTCCCGATGGCGCGACCGTGGATTGCCGCGGGGCTGATGCTTGCCCTGATGGAAACGCTTGCGGATTTCGGTACAGTAGCCGTATTCAACTATGACACATTCACGACGGCCATCTACAAGGCCTGGTTCGGGATGTTTTCATTATCCGCTGCTTCTCAGCTTGCCTCCCTGCTGATCGTGATCGTCTTTGCGGTGATCATCATCGAGCAGCAGTTCCGTTCCCGGACCCGTTATGCAGAAAGCAGGCCTGGCGCGCGAGTGGACAGGGTTCATCTCATCGGACGAAGGGCGTGGCTCGCCACAGGCTTTTCCTGGTCAGTTTTTTTTCTGGCATTCCTGCTACCAGTCATGCAATTGTTCCTCTGGGCTTCTGACGTGTTTGCACGCGATTTCGACCAGCGCTACCTCGAATTCCTCTGGCACTCACTGCTGCTGTCAGCAGCCGCCGCCGCGCTGACTTGTTCCGTCGCCCTGCTTCTCGTCTACGCAGCACGCCGCCATCCCGATCCGTTGACTTATGCCTCAGTGCGGGTGGCCACTATTGGCTATGCGCTGCCCGGCGCTGTCCTGGCCGTCGGCATCTTCATTCCCGTAGCTTGGCTGGACAACCAGTTGAGCGACCTCGCACTGCAACTGTTCCATATCGAAACCGGACTGATCATCCAGGGGACACTTGCCATCATGCTCATCGCCTACCTTGTCCGCTTCCTGGCCGTGGGCCACGGCCCTCTCGACAGTGCCATGCAACGCGTTACGAGCAGCCTGGATGAGGCCGCGATGGGAATGGGCCTGGACGGATGGGCGATTTTACGCCGGGTTCACCTGCCGATGCTTAAAGGCGGCCTGTTTACCGCCGCCACAATGGTATTCGTCGACGTCATGAAAGAAATGCCCATCACCTTGATGACCCGGCCATTCGGCTGGGATACCCTGGCAGTGAGGGTTTTCGAGCTGACCTCGGAAGGGCAGTGGGAGCATGCTGCCCTTCCCTCGATTACGCTTGTGCTGGCAGGGCTCATACCCATTGCGTTCTTCATGCGGCAGTCAGACCGTTCCGGATAGTCGCATGCACGCGTTGCTCGACCTCAGGAATATTCACCACGCCTATGGTCCGCACGTCGTCGTCAAGAACCTGTCCCTGGCACTCAAAAAAGGCCAGATCGGCTGTCTTCTGGGTCCTAGCGGCTGTGGCAAAACAACAGTGCTGCGCTGTATTGCCGGGTTCGAGCGCATCACCGGCGGCGAGATCATGCTAAAAGGGGCTGCGGTAAGCAGGGCGAATTTATATTTGCCGCCGGAACAACGGCATATCGGAATGGTATTCCAGGATTACGCGCTGTTCCCTCACCTTACCGTCGCGGGAAATATCGGCTTTGGTCTGCAACGTCTATCCAGAAACGAACGCGAGGCGAGGATCTCCGAGATGCTCGACACGGTAGGCATGGTCGAGGCATCAAGAAAGTATCCCCATGAACTTTCCGGAGGTCAGCAGCAGCGTGTGGCGCTGGCACGCGCACTCGCCCCTCGTCCCGACCTGCTATTGCTCGACGAACCATTCTCCAATCTGGATGTAAGCCTCAGGGAACGGCTGAGCCTGGAAGTGCGCGATATCCTCAAAAGCCAGAACGCGACCGCGATCCTGGTCACCCATGATCAGGATGAAGCGTTTGCGATGGCGGATGAGATCGGCGTGATGCATGACGGCGAAATCCAGCAGTGGGATACGGCATTCAACCTTTATCACCAGCCCGCTAACCGCTTTGTCGCGGACTTTATAGGGCAAGGCGTATTTCTCCCCGGGAAAATGCTCGATCCACACAATGTGGAGATAGAGTTGGGCGTTCTGTCAGGAACGGTTGCCCATGAATGCAC
>DASSHJ010000181.1:0-9015 GCA_035692965.1 Nitrosospira sp.
CAGCCGAAACGATCGGTTGATCAAGCAGTATTCCCAGAACGTAAGGGGCATCAACGCTCTCGAGGAACCAATAGCAGCGCTTACTGATACCGAGCTCCGTGCCAAGACCGGGGAGTTCAGGCAGAGGCTGGGTGAAGGAGCCGTTCTCGATACTCTTTTGCCGGAGGCGTTCGCGGTCGTGCGGGAAGCGAGCAAACGCGTTTTGGGGATGCGGCATTTCGATGTGCAACTGATCGGCGGCATGGCGCTGCACGAGGGTAAGATTGCCGAAATGCGCACCGGTGAGGGCAAGACCTTGATGGCGACCCTGCCTGCCTATCTCAATGCGCTGCCCGGCAAGGGAGTGCACTTGGTTACCGTAAACGATTATCTGGCGAAGCGCGATGCTGAATGGATGGGCCGGATTTACCGGTTTCTCGACATCAGCGTAGGCGTCATCCTTTCCCAGATGGACCACGGGGACAAGCAGAGCGCATACGCCGCAGACATCACATACGGGACCAACAACGAATACGGCTTTGATTACCTGCGCGACAACATGGTGGGCCATCCCGCTGAGCGGGTACAGAGGCTGCTCAACTTTGCGATCGTCGACGAGGTGGACTCGATTCTGATTGACGAAGCGCGCACGCCGCTGATCATTTCAGGTCAGGCGGAGGGTAATACGGATGTGTATGTGCGTATTAATGCCCTGATTCCCAAGCTCGTGCGGCAGGAGAGCGAGAGCGCGTCGGGGGATTTCAGCGTGGACGAAAAGGCTCAGCAGGTATTGCTGAGCGAAGCGGGGTTCGAGCACGCGGAAAAACTGCTTGTCCAGAGCGGATTGCTCCCGGCGGGTACGAGCCTATACGACCCGGCGAATATCAGCCTGGTTCATCATCTCTATGCAGGCTTACGGGCCCACGCATTGTTCCACCGGGACCAGCACTACGTGATACAGAATGGTGAAGTCATCATCGTAGATGAATTCACCGGCCGTCTCATGGCAGGAAGGCGTTGGTCGGAAGGGCTGCATCAGGCGGTCGAAGCAAAAGAAGGCGTTTCCATACAGAAAGAGAATCAGACGCTTGCTTCGATTACTTTCCAGAACTATTTCCGGATGTACCAGAAGCTCGCGGGGATGACGGGAACCGCGGATACCGAGGCTTACGAGTTTCAGCAGATTTATGGACTCGAGACCGTGATTATCCCGACTCATCGTCCGATGGTCCGCATAGACAGAATGGATCAGGTTTTTCGTACGATGGATGAGAAACACAAAGCAATCATCGAGGACATAAAGGATTGCCATCAGAGAGGACAGCCTGTTCTCGTAGGTACAACTTCCATTGAAAACAACGAATTGCTGTCCAGCTTGCTCACCCGCGACAAATTGCCCCACCAGGTGTTGAACGCCAAGCAGCATGCGCGTGAAGCAGAGATCGTTGCTCAGGCGGGCCAGCCCAAGATGATTACGATTGCGACAAATATGGCTGGACGGGGAACGGATATTGTACTGGGAGGCAATCCGGAACCGGAGCTTGAGCGTCTGCGCTCGGATGAAAATTTAAGCGAAGCGGAGAAACAGGAACGAAGCGCCGAAGTGGATCAGCAATGGCATGTTCTTCACGATGAAGTGCTGAAGCAGGGGGGGTTGCATATCATCGGGACAGAGCGGCATGAGTCCCGGCGAGTGGATAACCAGCTTCGCGGGCGCGCAGGCCGCCAGGGCGATCCGGGCTCCAGCCGCTTTTATCTTTCGCTGGAAGATCCTTTGCTGAGAATATTTGCGTCCGATCGCGTGGCAAATATCATGCAGCGTCTTAAAATGCCCGAGGGAGAAGCGATCGAGCACCCCTGGGTGACGCGGGCGATCGAAAACGCGCAGCGGAAGGTGGAGGCTCGCAATTTCGATATCCGCAAGCAATTGCTTGAATATGACGATGTCGCCAACGATCAGAGGAGAGTCATTTATCAGCAGCGTAACGAACTCCTTGAGTCGCAGGACATCTCGGAAACAGTGACTGCGATGCGTGAGGATATGCTCGGCAATCTTATTGCCGTGCATGTCCCTCCCAACAGCGTGGAGGACGAGTGGGATATACCTGGCCTCGAAAAGGCATTGGCTTCGGAATACCAGGTTTCCCTGCCTTTAATCGAGTGGCTGGAGAAAGAGCCTGACCTCCACGAAGAGACCCTTCAGGAGCGGATTTCGGAGGCTGCCCGAGCCCATTATCAGGCGAAAGTCGATCTGGTCGGCACGAGCGTCATGCATCAGTACGAACGTGCCGTTATGTTGCAAAGCCTGGACGCACATTGGCGGGAGCATCTTGCTGCACTGGATCACCTACGCCAAGGCATCCATCTCCGGGGATATGCACAAAAGAATCCCAAGCAGGAATACAAGCGTGAAGCGTTTGAATTGTTTACCTCAATGCTGGAGGAGATAAAGTCCGAGGTGACTCGAACATTGCTGACGGTACAGATAAGAAGCGAACAGCAGGTCGAAGCCGTGGCGGAGGCACAGCCGCAACCTGTGAACGTCCAATATAAACATGCGGCGTACGAGGACGCGCTTGGCGAAGAGCAGGCTCAGGAAGTGGCCGAGACTCAGGAGCGCAGTGAAAAACAGCAACCGTTTGTGCGGGGTCAGAAAATCGGCCGGAATGATCCTTGCCCGTGTGGATCAGGAAAGAAATACAAGCAGTGCCATGGCAAATTAAGCTAAAGCTTGAATTACCTCCCCAACGACAAATTTATTGCTCCCCGGAATAAGCTGCCGGCATAAGTGCCGGCAGCTCGCGATGCAGAAATCCCGGATTCTCCCTATCAGCCATTGCGTTTCTGAAAATACTCGTCATAGCGGAAGATATAATCCTTGTCCTTCAAGGGCAGATGACAGGCACGGCAGGTTGCGGTGTCATCAGGAGCCTTCGTTTTTCCGTCCGCCATATACATGGAGTAAACCCAATCCCCGTTTCGAAGTTCAGGTGGACTGACTGTATCGCCCCAGCCAGGGCCCTTTCCCATCACGCCTATTTTTACCAAGTTACCTTTGACGAACTTTCCGTCCGGTCCCTTCAAAGGAGTGCCATCCGCAGCCTCGCGCGCCTTGTAAATTTCCATCACGGTAATGGTTCCATTCGGAAAGGCATCCCCCATCTTTGTGCTGTTTCCAATAGGGTTGATATAAATATCACGCACCTGCTTGCTGTCCGCACGCTGTATATCAGATAGAAACTTGGGCCAGCTCTTGTAATTTGCCGGCACTGTCAGATCGCCATCACTCATTTTTTCATTTTGAACTACCGGCTTCGGTACGTTGGTGCAACCGGCCAGTGAAATAGCCAATATCGTGGTAACAACTCCTGCGAACGTTCTCATCCTTTTTTCTCCTTTTATCTGCCGAGCTGGATATGCCTCAGCCTGTGCCTTTGTCCGAAATATGCATGAGCGCACGGCGGGTACTTCACCGATGCGGTTTTCACTGTTGCCGGAGCAATCTAACACAGCAGTGGCGAGATGACAAAGGGCAAGATTGGAAATGGCAGGCTTGAAGGCATGAGATGGAGAACGGCGCGCGAAACGGGCATACAAGGGGAAACATTCGCGGATTCACGGCTTGTTCGGAGGTTCCCTACGCTGCCGCCATGCCGTTATGGCGCAGCAAGGCGTCTATTTTCGGCTCGCGCCCTCGGAAAGCAATGAACGACTCCAGCGCGGAGCGGCTTCCTCCTACCGCAAGAATCTCATTCCAGAAAAGGGCGCCCGTTTCAGGATTAACGACAGTACCGGCCGAACTTTCTTCGAAAAGGCTGTAGGCGTCGGCCGACAGAACTTCAGCCCATTTGTAACTATAGTAACCCGCCGCATAACCACCGCCGAAGATGTGGGAGAAGCTATTGGGAAAGCGGTTGAATTCGGGTGGAATGATGACCGCTACCTGGCGCCGGATCTCATTCAGGAGTTGCTGTACGGTTTTTTTGCCATGCGGGTCGAAATCGCTATGCAAATGCATATCGAACAGCGCAAATTCGATCTGCCGGACTGTCTGCATGCCCGCCTGAAAGTTCTTGGCGGCAAGCATCTTGTCGAATAGCGCGCGTGGGATGGGCTCCCCCGTATCCACGTGCTTCGTCATATTACGCATTACTTCCCATTCCCAGCAGAAGTTTTCCATGAATTGGCTCGGCAGTTCCACTGCATCCCATTCCACGCCATGAATGCCCGACACCCCAAGGTCTTCCACTTGGGTCAGCAAGTGGTGCAACCCGTGACCGAATTCGTGGAACAAGGTTATCACCTCATCATGAGTGAACAGCGCGGGGCGCATCTGTCCATTCATCTGCACAGGGGCGGAGAAATTACAAACGAGATAGGCAACGGGAGCCTGGATGCCAGGAACACCTGAGCCGGAACTCCTCAGCTGGCGTCTGCTTACCGCATCGTCCATCCAACCGCCGCCCCGCTTGCCAGCCCGTGCATAGAGGTCGAGGTAAAAGTGCCCGATCAGTTTTCCTTGCTTGTCGAGGATACTGAAAAATTTGACATCGGGATGCCAGAGCTGGACACCCTCGGTGACCTGATCAATGGTGATGCCATAAAGGTGCTGCACCAGCCTGAACATGCCGGGCAGCACACTGGTTTCCGGAAGATACTGCTTTACCTCCTGGTCTGAGAATGCATAACGATCCACGCGCAGTTTCTCACTGGCATAGGCAATATCCCACGCTTCCAGGTCTTGCAGACCCAATTGGCTACTCGCAAATTCACGCAGTTCTTCAAGGTCGTGTTCGGCATAAGGCCTCGCTTTCGTTCCGAGCTCACCGAGAAAATCCAGGACCTGTTGAGGAGATGAGGCCATTTTTGTCGCAAGCGATACTTCCGCGTAACAATCAAAACCGAGTATTCGAGCTTCTTCCTCACGCAGCTCAAGTATCCGCCGGATAAGAGGGCCATTGTCATATTTCCCCGCGGTGTCCGCAAGTACGCCCCGCGCCTCGATCTCGCTTGCCCGGGTTGAATAAGCTCGATACATTTTTTCTCGTAGCGCACGGTTCTCTGCATATTGCAGGACGGGCAGGTAGGAAGGCGCGTGCAGCGAAAATTTCCAACCGGAGACACCCTCTTGCTCCGCCGCGGAGCGCGCCATCTGCAACACATCATCGGGAAGTCCTGCTACCTCTTCCCGGTTCTGCACATGCAGGACAAAATTGTTCGTTGCGTCGAGGAGGTTGTCGTTGAATGTCGAAGAAAGGGCTGATAATTCCTCTTGGATCTTAAGAAAACGCTCCTTTTCCGCCGGAGGAAGATGGGCTCCGCCGAGACGAAAATCACGCAATGCGTTCTCAACTATTTTTTTTCGTGCCGGGCTCAGCTTTTCATATTGCTCATTATCCTTGAGCGCTTTGAATTTCTCAAAAAGAACCTGGTCCTGGCCTAGCTCTGCATAATATTGGGTGACCTGCGGCAGGTTGGAGTTATAGACGTTGCGCAGTTCCGGCGTGTTCACGACCGCATTCAGGTGGGATACCGGCCCCCAAGCCCGCGAAAGCCGCTCGTTTGCATCTTCTAGAGGCTGCACAAAATTTTCCCAGGCAGGTGCCGAAGATTCATTCCGTATCCTCTCAAGCAGGGCTCGATTCTCTGAAAGGAGCTGGTCGACTGCAGGGGTAACATGCTCGGGCCGAATATCCGAGAATCGCGGGAGGCCGGAAAAATCGAGTAATGGGTTCATGCTCTTATCTGAATATTAACGTGAAGGATTTAGCCGTTGTTTGATGGAAACAGCGTATCCCTGTTCATTCTTGATACAGGGACAGCGAAAACATGTATTTCCAGAAGAGTACTATATTCGAGGAGCTTTGAGGATCTTCGGACAGTGGTTGCTTCAGCGGATTCCTGAAGCTTCGTGGACAATATTGCCGCTGACCAAGGTATATATTACCCTGCCCTGAAGTTCCATGCCTAAAAAAGGCGTGTTCTTGCCCTGGCTTTTAAGCGCCGCAGGCTCAACCCGCCAGTCTTGCAGGGGGTCAAACACGCAGACGTCTGCTACGGCTCCTGGGGTGAGGTGACCGATATCCGGGCCAAGTATACGGCCGGGCTCGACGGTGATTCTCGCCAAGGCAGCAGACAGCGCTACCTTGGCTTCACTGGCCCATTTCAAGGTAAGCGGCAGCAGAAGTTCGAGTCCCGTTGCACCCGCCTCAGCTTCCCCAAAGGGAAGCAGCTTGGCGTCCTCGTCCACTGGAGCGTGATCGGAACAGATCGCATCGATCGTTCCGTCCATCAAGCTGCGTCTTAGCGCATCACGGTCGCTCAGCCCGCGAAGCGGCGGCACAAGATGGCAATTGGAATCAAAAAAACCAATATCCATTTCAGATAGATGAAGGTGATTAATGGTTACATCAGCGCTGATGGGCAGGCCTTGCCGCTTCGCGGCCCGAATCATCTCAACGCCCTCTGCACTTGAGATACGGCACAAATGCACTCTCGCCCCGGTTTCCCGCGCCATCAGAATGATATTTGATAACGCGAGCGTCTCCGCAGACACCGGGATTGCAGGCAATCCCAAGCGCGTTGCCACTTCTCCATCATGTGCCACGCCTTCTCCCGCAATATAAGCATCCTGCGGCCGCAACCACAGGATAAAGCCAAATGTTGCCGCATATTGCATTGCCTGCATCAGCACACGAGGGTTTGGGAGCGGCTTGTCGGCTTGTCCGAATGCAACACAACCCGCATCGCGCAACTCGGCCATCTCGGTCAGCCAATCACCCTTCAAGCCTCGGGTGAGGGCACCAATAGGGTAGACATTCGCCTTGTTCAGGCTCTTGGCGCGATGCTTCAGCATCTCGACCAGCCCGGGTTCATCCAGGACCGGGTCCGTATCGGGAGAGCATGCGAGACTCGTGACTCCGCCCGCTACCGCTGCGGCCATCTCGGATTCCAGCGTTGCTTTATATTCGAATCCGGGTTCACGCAAGCGCGCTGCAAGATCTATCAAGCCAGGGCATACCACCGTATCTCTTGCATCAATTACGCGTTCAGGGCGAAACCCTGCGGGTGGAGTGCCAAGCGCGGCGATTCGTCCTGCAGATATATAGATATCCATTATGGCATCAAGCGAATTTTTGGGATCGACAACGCGACCTTGCTCGATCACAATTTCCACTTCAATTTCCTGCCAGGATGGACATGACGGCCATTCGTACAGCGATACCGAACGTTACTTGCGGAAGAATGACGGACTGCTTGCCGTCCGCTACGGCTGAATCAATTTCGACGCCGCGGTTCATCGGGCCCGGGTGCAATACGATCGCGTCGGGCTTGGCCAAGGCAAGCTTTTCCTGAGTCAAGCCATAATATTTGAAGTACTCTTCCTTGCTCGGGAGCATTGCGCTCGACATGCGTTCATTTTGCAAACGCAACATCAGCAGCACGTCAACATCCTTCAGCCCCTCCGTCATCTTGTGGTAAACGTGCACTCCAAGCCGTTCAACCTTTGAGGGCAGCAAGGTTTTAGGTGCAATAACCCGAACTTCCGGTACGCCCAACGTGGTAAGCGCATGGATCTGGGAGCGCGCGACACGTGAGTGCAGAATATCTCCGACAATCGCTACGCGGAGATTGTGAAAATCACGCTTGTAACGCCGTATGGTAAATGCGTCGAGCAAGCCCTGCGTGGGATGAGCGTGGCGGCCGTCTCCTGCATTGATAACGTGGATGTCCGCACGTACATGGCGAGCAATCAGGTGGGCGGCGCCACTTTGGGAATGCCGCACGATAAACATATCGGCATGCATGGCAGAGAGGTTGTTGACTGTGTCCAGGAGCGTCTCGCCTTTCGACTGGGAAGAAGCGGCAATGTTAAGATTGACAACATCCGCCGATAAACGCTTCGCGGCAATTTCAAAGGTGGTTCGGGTGCGTGTGCTCGGCTCAAAAAAAAGGTTGAATACTGACTTTCCCCGCAAAAGAGGGACTTTTTTAACATCGCGCTCGGTAACCCCGACGAAGGATTCGGCAGTGTCGAGGATCTTCAGCAGAACAGAGGGGGGAAGTCCCTCCGTACTGAGCAGGTGTTGAAGCTCCCCATTTTTGTTTAGTTGAGGATTGCTACTCATCGCTCCGAAGAGTCTTGTCATAGAGATGCAAACTCAACTCTCCCGAGAAACTCCTTTTGAGCGCCAGCATTTGACCGAGAGGAAGTTGGAGCACCGTCCCGACATACTCTGGTGCAATCGGAAGCTCTCTTCCGCCACGGTCTACCAAGGCTGCAAGCTGGACGGCAGCAGGCCGGCCATAGTCGAACAATTCATTCATCGCCGCGCGAATCGTCCGTCCCGTATAGAGCACGTCATCCACAAGAATGATGCTTGCTCCATCGACGTCGAAGGGGATGTCCGACGGCTTGACTTGCGTGTGCAACCCGATCCGGTCAAAATCATCCCTATAGAACGAGATATCCAGCGTGCCGAACGGGAGCGAGAGCCCGAGTTTGCGGTGGAGACGTTCAGCCAGCCATGCTCCACCGGTGTGGATGCCAACCAGTGCCAGTGCCGCGTTCTTCTCGACGGCAGGGCGAAGCTGGTCAGCAAGGCTGGCGAGTAATTGCTCAGCGTCAGGCAGTTCCATTGTATCGATCGAAATAGGATTGTAAAATCAGTTGAGCTGCCACCTGATCGAGCACAGGCTTTTGCTTTTTTCCTTTTATACCTGCTTCCCGCAATGCTGTGCTGGCATCGATGGATGTATAGCACTCGTCAACGAGAACAGTCTTGATCCCAAAGCGCCCTTCCAGGCGTCTGGCGAAGCGACGGCTTCGCCGGGTCAACTCGTGTTCTTTGCCGTCCGTGTGGGTGGGTAGCCCTACCACAAGCAGGATGGGGCGCCATTGCCGGATTAACTCGAAAATTCTGTCAAATTGCTGTTCCCCATTGGAGCCGGTTATCGTCACAAGCGGATGCGCCAGGCAAAGTCCGAGGTTTCCTACCGACACGCCAATTCGTTTTGCACCAAAATCGAAACCCA
>DASSHJ010000182.1:0-3636 GCA_035692965.1 Nitrosospira sp.
GGGGAAAGGATTTCCGTGGAAAGCAGTTTTACAATCCGCCAAATATAGGAGCGATGGATGAAGTATCAGTGACCCCGCGCTACCTGTTCACCGACCGGAAGTCCGCCTGATCAGGATTTTACGAGCAACATCTTAGCTGAAGTTGCTCCAGGTCTTCTGTTATTAGCAAGCCGCCTTTGGGCGGCTTTTTTATTTGTGCTTTCCGCTGCATACCCGGCTTGAGGTGAAAGCATTTCACCTCGTAACACTTGCCGATCTTTTCGCTCATGCGACGCGCTCACGGCGATACCGCAGTTTTTATCAACCCCTGCTTAGGGCCTCTGAAAAAGTCCCACGACAATGTCAGATTCCCTGGCAGCCCGCTCACTGGGTCAAGTAGTTGGAGAAGAAGGAAATGGACGTAGATCAGCTTACGGATGACCAAATTGCAAGACTGACGCCGGAACAGATCGAGATTCTGGAGAACAATCCGGAGAAGCTCACCGAGATCCTGGCTTTGCAGCAATCATCCAGAGATGTGCCTCAGGAGACGCCTTCTGAAAAACCCGAACAGGAAGATAACAGCGCGGCTAACGGCGCGGGTAGCGATGAAGGCAGTGTGGAAGACGAGGCTGCGGATAAGGATGCAAGCGGTACCGGTAAGGAAGAAGAGCCTGCCGGCGTCAGCACCAAGAATGGGAAAGGAATTATTCCCTACGAGAAGCATAAGGAATTGCGGGTGGAGAACTCGACCCTGCGCCAGCAATTGCGGGAGGCCCAGAGCAAACTGGACGACCTCCTGAAGCGCAAGGACGAGGTCAGGAGCGTGGCGGGTGCGGCCGAGGCGGATGATGCCATCGGGAAGTATCTGGAAACGCTCAAGGGGAATATGCCGGAACTCCACCAGGTAATTACTGCTGTTCTCGAAGGAAGCCGGAAGCAAGGTGAGAAGCTGGAGCAAACGCTTACGGAGCTGGAGCGTGAAAAGGAGGAATCCGAACGCCGGAAGCAATTAAGCGTTGCCGAGCAGGTCGCCGAAGCCAAGGATAACAATCCAGACCTGGTGCATTGGGAAAGCAATGATCCGGAAGCCTGGGAAGAGGCATTGAAACAGGACGAAATTTTGAGAACCAGCTCCCGCTGGGCGAACAAGCCCTACGCGGAAAGGTTCGAGGAGGTCGTGCGGCGTGTCAGGGCAATCGTGCCTGATGCCTCTCCCGCGAGAAAACAACCCGATCCGGAGAGCGTGAAAGCTGAAGCAAGAGCAAAGCTGGAAAAAGCCCCGGCTAGGAAACCCACAACCCTATCGGATATTCACGGCGGAGTGTCTGCATCGCCGAGCGATGAAGTCAGTATGATGAGCCCGTATGAACTGGCGCGCAAACTGATGACCATGCCCGCTCATAAGGCAGCCGCCTTGAGAGCCGAACTTGACTGAGGAATTATTGAATGGCTGAAACCAATGTAGCAAACGGCAGCTCGCTTGCCATCAAGCACTACAGCGCGGCGCTTTTCGCGAACACACTGAAAGGCACGACGGCAATGGAAAACCTGGTCGGGCCCGTTGACCCGTCCGCTGCGATGGAAAAGATGGCCGGGCAGACCCAGCCCGGCATGCCCGTTGTCCGGATTGACAATCTGATGAAGAACGCGGGCGATACGGTGTCGCTGGACCTGGTCGATACGATCGGTGGCGAGCCGCTCATGGGTGATGTGAATCGCGAAGGCCGTGGCAGCGCGCTTTCGTTTTCCTCCATGGATATCCGCATCGATCTCTCGAGCAAGGTCGTGGATGCGGGCGGCAGCATGTCTCAGCAGCGCACGAAGCATCAGTTGCGTGAAATCGCACTGGCCCAGCTCTCCGGTTATTTCCCGCGTCTTGCCTCGCAGACGTCACTGGTCCATCTTGCCGGTGCGCGGGGGTCGCAAACCGGAACAGACTGGACGATACCGTTGCAAAGCACTGCGAACTTCGCTTCTGTCATGGTCAACCCCGTCAAGGCCCCGACCTACAACCGCCATTTCGTGGTCAACGGGTCGGGATTGACTGCGGGCGGCCAGCAACTGGGTTCCATCGTTTCGACAGACGCACTCAAGCTGGTGCATCTGGACCTGCTTCGCAAGAGGCTGGATGATATGGATCAGCCCTTGCAGTCCGTGCAGCTTGTTGGCGACCGGGCAGCCCAGACCTCCAAAATGTGGGTATTCCTTGCCACCCCGAATCAATATTCGGTTTTGCTAACCGAGGGCTCGCTGCGTGCGTTCCAGCAGAACGCAGTAAACCGGTCGGCATACCTCGACAGTCGCCATCCCTTGTTCGCCGGTGAAGTGGGTATGTGGAACGGGATCCTGGTCATCAAGAATGAGCGTGCTATCCGCTTCCTGCCCGGGGACACGACCAAGATCGTGACCGCGGCCAACGCGGCAACGGCTGTTGAAAGCGATCAGCAGATCAATTCTTCGCTGACCACCGGTTTCGCCGTTGAGCGGGGCTTGTTGCTGGGCGCCCAAGCCCTCGGAATCGCCTATGGAAAAACGCGGGTAAGCGGCATGCAGTACGGCTGGAAGGAGCACTGGTATAACTTCGAGAGCAATCTTGAAGTAATGGGTGAGAAGGTTTGCGGTCACGCAAAGATCCGGATGTCCATCGACGATGGAACCGGTTCGAAGGTGCCTACCGACTTCGGCGTCATCACCGTCGATTCTGCCGTCCCGCTCTAACCGGTCGTGACGTAAGGCGGGGACGAACAATTCCTCGCCAATCTATTCTTTTCCAAGGAGATTCTAATGGCAACTTTCAAGGCAACGGACTTGAATCGCGATCGCTTCATGGGTGGTTACGGTAATGGCTGGATCGGTTTTGGCACAGTCACGCCGACGGGCGGCGCGTCAGGAGACATTTACTATCCTCTCCTCATTCCGGCGGGGGTTATGGTGACGGATGTGGACATCGTCAATGACAAACTGGACAGCAGCGGTTCTCCCACTCTAGCGTGCAAGGTCGGATATGCGCCAGTTAATTCCGCAGATGGCCCCACTTCCGACGACGCCTATTTCGCCGCCCCAGGGACTACACTTCTCCGCAATGCCGGACGTACTCCCCTCGCTTTCCAACCCATGAAATTCGACAAGCCTGTGTACCTGATAGTCACTTTAAGCGCTAATGCCGCAACTTTCGTTCCAGGCAAAGTTACGGCGATCGTCAAAGGCGACGCTTTAGGCATCAGATAGTTATCCAGCTTGCAAGAGTTCAGGCGGCTCCGGCGAAAGCGGAGCCGCCTTTATGAGGGAGTTCTAAATGCCCCAAGTCAAATACATCGGGCTCACCGTAAAAACAGACAGCATTCCCGGAATCGGATTGCAGTGGCATCCGGGACAGATCCGGAACGTGACCGCTGAGGTTGCTGAACGCCTCTTCGTTTTCACCGACACCTGGCTCAGAATCGAGGACAAGGATTCAGATGAAAGCGAGCTCGTAGGGTTGACGCAACTTCCGGATGCAATTGAAGAACCTCTTCCCGTGATCGATTTCCTCGGCATGGACAAGACAGCTCTGGTGACCTTTGCGCAACGCGAATACAACGAACGGCTCGATAAGCGGCTGAGCGAGACTACGATCCGTCACCACGTGATTGCGCTGTTCGGCAAGCATCAATC
>DASSHJ010000183.1:0-5618 GCA_035692965.1 Nitrosospira sp.
GGCATTTCGAGATCTTTCAGCAGCAATCCGCCGTTCGCGTGCGGGTTGGCTCCCATGCGTCGTTTTCCTTTTGGAGCAAGTGCAGCGAGCTCGGGAACGAGTTTTCCCTGCACGTCAAACAATTCCTCCGGCTTGTAGCTCTTCATCCACTCTTCGAGCATTTTCAAGTGCTGCGGGTTCGAGCGGATTTGCGCCAGAGGAACCTGATGCGAGCGCCAATAATCCTCCACTTTCTTGCCATCGACTTCTTTCGGGCCTGTCCATCCTTTTGGACTTCGCAGGATGATCATGGGCCAATGGGGATAGATCTCTGGTGAAGGCGCATTACTTGCGCGAGTTTCCTTCTGAATGGATTTTATTTTGGCGATAACTGCGTCTACCACCGCAGCCATCTTCTCATGCATGGGTTCCGGATCCGATCCTTCGACGAAATAAGGCTGATAGCCATAGCCCAGGAACAGTTCTTCCAGTTCCTCGTGGCTGATGCGGGAAAGCACGGTTGGGCCCGCTATTTTGTAGCCGTTCAGATGGAGGATCGGCAGGACCGCCCCGTCGCGAGCGGGAGTCAGGAATTTATTCGAGTGCCAGGACGCCGCTAGCGGTCCGGTTTCAGCTTCGCCATCACCCACTACACAGGCAGCGATCAGATCCGGGTTATCAAAAACAGCGCCGAAAGCATGGGCAAGCGAGTACCCAAGCTCCCCCCCTTCATTGATTGAACCTGGCGTCTCGGGCGCTGCATGGCTGGGGATGCCGCCGGGGAAAGAGAACTGTTTGAACAAACGCTCCATCCCGGTTTCGCTCTCGGAAATGCGCGGATAAAACTTGCTATAGCTGCCTTCGAGCCATGTATTGGCCACCATTGCGGGTCCGCCGTGCCCGGGGCCGCAAATAAAAATCATGTCCAGATCATATTTTGTTATGGCCCGGTTCAGGTGCGCATAGATGAAGTTGAGCCCGGGAGTAGTCCCCCAGTGGCCGAGCAAGCGAGGTTTTATATCCTCCACGGTAAGCGGCTTCCTGAGTAACGGATTGCCGAGAAGATAAATCTGTCCGACAGAGAGGTAGTTTGCTGCGCTCCAGTAGGCGTTTATCTTGCGCAGCTCATCGGGGTTCAGGACTGGTTTCTCAGCATTGTCTGGTTGCACGGTCTTGTTCATACGCTTCCTCCAAACTAACTTGCTTCAACTTTCTGCCTCGATAGCCGCTTGCTTTTCAGTACACAACGCCTTTGCGGGTTCAATCAGAGGTTTCTTAAAACACTCTCTGCTTCCTGTGCGAGCAGCGCCGCTTCGTTCACTGGAATTACCCAAACCTCAACCCTGCTTGCTTCGCGGCTGATACACGATATTTCTTTTCGGTCATGATCCCGGTTCTTTTTCTGATCGAGCTCGATGCCGCACCATTCCATTCCTTCCAGTATCTTTTCCCGCACTACCGCTGCATTTTCGCCGACGCCTCCGCCGAAAATAATCGCATCCGCGCCATTCAATACTGCCAAGTAACTGCCCACGTACTTTCGCGCCCGGTAACAGTAAAGATCCACCGCGAGCCTCGCTTGATCATTCGCCGAGCTCAGAAGCTCCCTGATATCAGCACTGATCCCCGATACCCCTGACAGGCCGGACCGTTCGTTTAGCAGTTCGTCCACTTGCTCCGGGCCGAAGCCTTTTTCATCCTCCAGGAACGTGACGAGTCCTGCGTCAATGTCGCCCGAGCGTGTTGCCATCACGAGGCCTTCCAGGGGCGAGAATCCCATCGATGTGTCCTGCGGCACTCCTCCGGCTGTTGCAGTGATCGAGCAACCCGAGCCGAGCTGCAATGAGATCACCTTGCCTTTCAGCGAATCACCGGGTATCTGTTCGCGCCATCCCAGCCACATTGCCTGATGGGCCAGCCCATGGAAGCCGTAGCGCCATAGCCCATGCTGTTCGGTAAGCTCGTGCGGAATTGCGTATATGCGCGCAACCTCCGGCAGAGCTGTAAAAAACGCGGTGTCAAATACCGCGACCTGGGGAACCGCGGGGCCAAGTACTTGGCGCGCCGCGCGAATCCAGCGCAACGCGACCGGGTTATGCAAGGGTGCCAGTACAGCCAAACGCTCGATCTCCTGCTCGACTTTTTCATCGATCAGGCGGCTTTCGGTCAGATTCTTTCCCCCATGGACAACACGGTGTGCAGCCGCACTAAATGTCCGGAATCCGTGCGCCTCCATGAATCGGGTTAGCGCCGCCTCAGGATTGGCAGGTGAACTCGCCGACCGTTCGAGGCGAGCGCTCGCCACTTCTTTCTGCGTGCCCCCGTCGTTGGTGAAGGCCCCTAGCCGAACTGACGAGCTGCCGGTATTCACGGTCAGAATCATCATCCTGGTGGATTGGGAGCGGTTGCAGGACTGACGATCAGGACATCACATGTTGTTTCATACAGCACATGTTTTGTAACCGATCCGAGCAGGGTGTCGTCCAGTTCCGTTTCGCCGCGCTTGCCGATGACAATCAGATCAATGTCGAGCGCGCGCGCTTTCTCCCTGATGACGGCCGGCGCGGGGCCGCGATCGATGAGGGGTGTAACCGGGATCTGCCGGGAGGCGTAATCCTCGACAACGCCGTCCATATCCTCTTGCGCGCGGTTCACTATCTTGTTCCGGTAAGGATCAATCCACTCCTCGTGGAGGCTTGTGTGCCTTTCCTTTCCCCTTTCAGTCGGTATGTTCAGGGCATGCAGTACATATATTGCCTCTCCCGTCACCACCTTTGACGCAAAATCCAGTGCTTCCAGCGAGGAAGGTGAGAAATCCACGGGCACCAGCACATGCTTGTATGGACCTCTTGGTTCCTGTTTTGTTATCAGGAGGGGATGGCCTCCTGTGCGGAGCGTTTTTGATGCGGTAGTACCGAGAAACAATTCCCGAACAAAGCTCTCGCCCTGATCCCCGATCACCAGCAGGTCGATCCGGTGCGACTTCGCGTAACGGTTGATCTCAATATGAGCTCTTCCAATCGCAACGTGCTGCCTGATTACTATCCGGTTGCGGGCCAACAATTCGGCTTCCTGCTGCAGCGCTGCCTTGGCCTGGTTATACAGCCTCTGTTCCGTCTCCGGCGGAGTTTCAACCATTAAACGCTTTAAGGCCTCGAGCGGGAAGACCGGGAGCACGTTCAGGAGATACAGCTCCGCCTCATGCTCATGCGCTATTTGAGCAGCTCGCTGCACTGCTCGCCTGGCGCGGGGCGAGAAGTCGGTAGCTGCCAGAATCCGTCGAATTTTTCCCACAAGCAGGCTCCGCGTTCGTTAACGATCACCCGGCATTTAGCGACGCCGGCGCAGACGGTTTCGGGTTGAGCGTGCAGCAAGCGGCGGTGAAATTCGGACAGGCCGCGATCCGCTGGAATCAGTATAGGTCATGCAGGAATGAATGCGCCGCGCCCAACTGAGGAACTTGACCCCGTGAGGAGAATCAAACCTGTGTCCAAGCTCACTGGTTGTTTCGTGATACTCTCTCTCATTGAAATTATCGCTGAGTGCTATACTTTCCACTTCAACCGCTATCTCTGGAGATTCTAATGAAGAAGATATTGACCCTGTTCACCCTGGCCATTTTCAGCTTCGGCCTGGCCACTTTTGATGCGGAAGCCAAGCGCTTCGGGGGCGGTCAAAGTGTTGGCACGCAACGTCAATCGATAGGCTCCCAGGGGGCGCCAAAATCGACACAAACCCCTGCTGCTGCGCCGGCGCCCGCAGCAGCAGGAGGAAACAGATGGCTTGGACCGCTCGCCGGTCTTGCCGCTGGAGGCCTGCTCGCAGCACTTTTCATGGGCGGTGCTTTTGAAGGTATAAACATGATGGATGTGCTTATGCTGGCCGCGCTTATGGCAGCGGTATTCTTTGTAGTCCGTATGATGCGTAAGCCGCGGCAGGAGCAGTCAGCCCGGCCTATGCAATATTCAGGGATGGGCGCGGGCGCAGCGGGGGGCACGACACCTGCGTCAGGCCCAACCGTGGCCCCATCCGAAACCTCGGGAGGCTCTGAACCGAAGGCTCCCGTTCCCAGCGGAACACCTAATATCCCGGCGGACTTCAAGGTTGAGCCCTTCCTGCGCAACGCAAAGACCTCTTTTATCAGGCTTCAGGCAGCCAATGACGCGCGCGACCTGAACGATATCCGCGAGTACACCACTCCGGAGATGTTTGCCGAGATCAGCATGCAGATCAACGAACGCGGGAACGCGCCTCAAAAGACCGAGGTACTATCCATTAATGCAGAGTTGCTCGAAGTGGTCACTGAAAATGACAAGGCAATTGCCAGTGTCCGTTTCAACGGCCAGCTGCGCGAGGCGCCGCAACCATTGCCCGAAAGTTTCGATGAGATCTGGCACGTCCAGAAGAATCTGAAAGACCCGGACGCTGTCTGGCTGCTGGCAGGAATCCAACAGGTTTCCTGAGTTCCACCCTTTATGCTCGAGTCCGTTGCGGCCGCCCTGCTCAACCACCTCCTACGGGGGGAAAGCTGGGCGCGCAAACGGCTGCAACCATACGCAGGCAAGACCGCGCGTTTTTGCCTGCCACCTTTCCCTGACCTTGTTCTGATTGTGCAAGCCACCGGCGAATTGTCCCCTGCAACAGGAGACCGGGTCGACGACACTGTCCTGATAGCTGCCCCTGGCTTGTTGCCGGGATTGCTTTCCGGTGACGAGCGCGCCTATCGGAAGATCTATATCTCTGGCGACCGGGAATTCGCAGAGGAAATACTTCATACCGGACGCAATCTGAACTGCGATGCGGAGCAGGAGTTGAGCCACTTGATGGGTGATATTCTTGCGCACCGCGTCGTGCAATCCGGCAGGAACCTCGTGCATTGGCACGCAGACACAATTCGCAATTTGTCTCAAGCACTCATGGATTATTGGACAGAAGAACATCCCGTGCTGGCAAAGCCCGCCCATTTGCGTAATTTTATCCGGGAAGTCGAATCTCTGCAGGATAAAACGGCATATCTGGAAAAGCGGGTAAATGCGTTGATTGTTCAATAATTACCTCAAAAGAGATAGAAAAACCGCCTCCGGCCCGGCGGCGGTGCTAGCGCGAGTTGAGGTTTCGTGCGTCCTGAAGCAGGACGTCCCACGCCTCGAGTGGGGAAAGCATTGACGAATTGACTATTCACAAGAATAAATGCGTTTCTTTCGTCTCATAAAAATATTCATCGTAGCCTTTCGTTTTGGCCTTGACGAGTTTTTCCTGTCCCATGAACGGCTTCGGGTATTCAGGCCGGCCGTTCGGCTCGCAACTTTCTGGCGGCGGCTCGACAAGGCAAGGGGGGAGCGCCTTCGTCTGGCTCTTGAAGCGCTCGGACCTATTTTCGTCAAGTTCGGACAGATGTTTTCCACCCGGCGCGATCTTCTACCGCCGGACATCGCGGACGAGCTGGCAAAATTGCAAGACAGCGTTCCTCCGTTTCCGTCCGACGTGGCGCTCAAGACCCTCGAACTGGTTTATGGCAAGCCTGTCCGTGAAGTTTTTCTGGTGTTCGATTCGGAGCCCGTCGCCAGTGCTTCAATTGCTCAGGTTCATCTGGCTGTACTGCACGACGGAACGGAAGTTGCGGTAAAGATTCTCCGTCC
>DASSHJ010000184.1:0-3571 GCA_035692965.1 Nitrosospira sp.
GTTGCGAGCAGGATTCTGTGGCAGATTGCTGTCCAACCTTATGAGACCGAAGCCGACGTGTACAGTATCGTCCGTGCGCTTCCATGGGAGCAGTGGTTCTCTCCGGCTCTTACCATACGAGTTAATCTGGCGGCGATCAGATGTCCATTACGGAGCCTCGACTTTGTTACCCTCAAGGTGAAGGATGCAGTCTGCGATAAGTTTCGGGAGACGACCGGTCGGCGACCCAACGTAGATACAGCGAAGCCTGATATTCGGATTCATGGTTTTTTTGATGCGCAAATGCTTTCACTTTATCTCGATACCTCCGGTGAACCATTATTCAAGCGCGGTCTGAGAAAGTCGGCTGGAGAGGCACCGATACGAGAAAACCTTGCAGCAGGAATCTTGTATCTGGCGGGATGGAAACCAGGCACTCCTCTGCTCGATCCCATGTGCGGCAGTGGCACCTTTCTGCTCGAGGCAGCGCAGATCGCGCTGGCTATCGCTCCCGGATCAGGACGCTCCTTTGCTTTCGAAAAATTGAGAAACTTTGATGCGGAATGCTGGAGCCGCCTAAAGGAAATGGCAGCGGCCCGGCAGAGGGCAAAAATACCGCAGCCAATATTCGGCAGCGATCTTTATGGTGATGCATTGGCTGTTGCCCGTGAGAATCTCTCTGCCGCCGGATTGTCAGAAGTCGTGATGCTGAAGCAGGCGAATGTGCTTGAGATTTCGGCTCCTGCGGCAGCAGGCATCCTTATCACCAATCCTCCCTACGGAGTGCGCATGGGCAACCGACAACCGCTTGAAGATTTTTATCGAAAGCTTGGAGATGTACTGAAGAAAAAATTCAGCGGGTGGAACGCATACATAATGACCGCCGATCCCCTTCTGCCGAAACTCATACGGCTTAATCCCTCGCGGCGCGTTCCCTTGTTTAACGGATCATTGGAATGCCGCCTGCTGGAATACAAAATCGTAGCGGGAGGGATGCGAAAACAAAGAGCAAACAGCGAAACGGCTAAAACTTCAGGCGAACCAGACGAATAGGTGGCAAGGAGTAATGAAGCTGAGGGCAGTTAGAGGAATTTTTTTATGGATATTTCTGGGCTGCACGGGTCTGATAGCCTATGCTCTTTACCTGCAGTTGGTAAAGGGCCTGTTGCCTTGCCCGCTCTGCGTTGTACAGCGGGTTGCATACTGGCTCATCGGGTTAACTGCGCTCATGGCCTTCTTCCATCCCTCGCGGGTGGCTCGCCGTGTTTACAGCGCGTTGATCGCACTCTTTGCGTTCTCGGGCGCCACAGTTGCTTTGCGCCAGGCATGGCTGGTTCGATACCCCGAAGCGTTTGAGTGCGGCATCAGTCCGGAAGAAGAATTTCTGAACGCTTTGCCGCTTGCGCGATGGTGGCCCAGCATGTTCGAAGCGAATGGCGATTGCGCGGACGTTTCCTGGAAATTTGCCTCGCTCACCCTTCCGGATTGGTCTGCCGTTTTTTTTGCCATTTTCTGCGTTTTGGGGGTGTATCTGTTTTCAACTCCACAAGAACGCCATTGACCATAGAGAATGAACGCCCGGTGCAATACCGAAGTTTTATATAAACTGATCAGACGGGATAAAAGATAAGCGAGGTAAAAGATAATTTAGCGAACGTTCGCTCCTTCTTGAAAACGAAACTTTCAACCCTATCTATAACCTGTCTTTAAACAAAGAACGGACCGATCCATGAAACGCATTTTCCTTTTTGTACTCACCAACCTGGCCATCCTCCTGATGCTGAGTATTACCCTGCGCCTGCTGGGGATAGACCGCATCCTGAACGCGGAGGGTACAGGCCTTGATTTGAACTCTCTGCTGGTCATGGCGGCGGTGATCGGTTTTGGCGGCTCATTCATTTCGCTTGCGATGTCGAAGTGGAGCGCAAAGAACATGACGGGAGCGGTCGTAATCGAGCAGCCTTCCGACCCGACAGAACGCTGGCTGGTGGAAACGGTCCGGCGTAATGCCGAGCGTGTTGGAATAGGCATGCCAGAGGTCGCGATTTATGATTCGCCGGATCTGAATGCTTTTGCGACCGGTATGAACCGTAACGATGCTCTGGTTGCGGTCAGCACCGGCTTGCTCCACAACATGAGCAAAGACGAGGTTGAAGGCGTGCTAGCGCACGAAATCAGCCACGTAGCGAACGGGGACATGGTTACGCTCGCGCTGATCCAGGGCGTGCTCAATACATTTGTGATATTCCTGTCCAGGATGATCGGCCACCTGGTAGATCGGGTTGTCTTCAAAACGGAACGGGAGCACGGGCCAGCCTTCATGATCGTGACGCTCGTTGCCCAACTGGTACTGGGCGTGTTGGCCAGCATGATCGTGATGTGGTTCAGCCGTCAGCGCGAGTTTCGCGCCGATGCCGGCGGCGCGCAACTGGCTGGGCGAAACAAGATGATCGCCGCGCTTGAGCGGTTGAAGCAGTGGCATGAGCCGACTCAATTGCCGGACCGGCTGGCCGCATTTGGCATCCGCGGGCAGGGCGGTATTGCCGAACTCTTCATGTCACACCCGCCCCTGGACGTCCGTATCGCCGCGCTGCGGGCAATGCCCTGATCCTCCTCTTTCCATATAAAAAAGGCAGAGCTCGCTCTGCCTTTTTTATTTCGCCTGTTCGCTGTTCAGGAACAATTTACCAAGCCTGCCTCAACTCCTCGGCCCGTAATCTACTCCAGATCTTCATCATCCTTATGCGGAGGTGGATTTCCGTCGTGTACGAGATTGCGACGCCGCTGCAGATAAGCTTCGCGCATGAACTCATATTTATCCAGCGACGCTTCATTTAGAGTCTTGTCGTTATCAAGTAGCCGGGCTCGAGTGTCGGCAAACCGGGTCGATCCAACCACTGGGCCGATGAACGGAGCAACGAAGAAGCTTCCTACTGCAATGGGGTCAGTGGCAAAGTCAATCGGGAGGCCGCCCGCATCGCGAGTTGAACTTGGTCCAAGCACCGGCAGTACGAGATATGGCCCCGGGGCTATGCCGTAGTAACCCAGCGTCTGGCCGAAATCTTCGTTTTGCTTTTCCAGTCCGATGTCGCTCGCTACATCCACCATGCCACCCAGCCCAACGGTGCTGTTGACGACGAACCGCCCACTGCTGCGCAGGGCATTGCGGAGCTTGAGTTGCAGGATGTTGTTGAACGTCACGGGAATATCATTCAGGTTGGAGAAGACATTCCCTACAGCCGTTTCGAGAGGATCGGGCATGATCCATTTGTAGCCTCTTGCCACTGGCTTCAACACGTTTTCATCAATTTTCTCGTTAAACGAGAATACCGAGCGGTTCATCGATTCCCACGGGTCTTTTTTATTGACTGTCGGATAGCTGTCGGGAGGTGCGCCGTTCTTGAAAACAGGACCGTTGCTCGCGGAACCATTGTTCCGGTTCGGCGCGCTGCTGTTGTCAACTGCAGCGACCTTGTTGGAGTTTGTCGCACCCGGGGTCACGCTTGAAGGCTCCGGTGTGCTTGCAGCAGCAGTCGCGCTTGAGTCCGTGGTTGAGTTCTTGGAGGCGCTCGTTTTGTTCGGAGCATCGTCA
>DASSHJ010000185.1:0-17084 GCA_035692965.1 Nitrosospira sp.
TGCCATGGTTTACCGCCTCCGGAGAGTATGCGGGGCATGTCGGCATATCCCTGGACATTACCGAGGCGGTTAACGGGGAAATAGCCTTGCTGGAGGCAGACCGACGCAAGGACGAGTTTCTCGCCACACTGGCGCATGAGCTTCGTAACCCGTTAGCACCCATAGTCAATGCACTGACGTTGATTGCCCAGACGGACGGCCCCGCGGCCGTTCCCCGTCTGTTGCCCATGATCAGCCGTCAGGTCAACTACATGGTTCGTCTGGTTGACGATCTGCTGGAGATATCCCGCATTACCGGTGGAAAGGTTGAACTGCGGACAGTGCCGACAGACCTGGTTGGTGTCGTGCGTAACGCAATAGAGGCAAATATGCCTGGGATTAATGAGAAGCAACTCGAATTGAGCGTATCCCTTCCCCAAACACCTTTGGTTGTACAAGGGGATGCCGTTCGGCTCGAGCAGGTCTTTACCAATCTGCTTAACAATGCCGTACGCTACACCCCCAACTGCGGACATATTTGGGTTGTTGCCTGGCAGGAAGACAATAGCGCTGTCGTATTGGTAAGGGACAACGGCATCGGAATTTTGACCGGAATGTTGCCTCGATTGTTCGAAATGTTCTCACAGGAGCGGCGTGGCGGTATGGGCACCCAGGAGGGGCTGGGCATCGGGCTCTGTCTGGTGGACCGCCTCGTCAAAATGCACGGTGGTACGGTCGAAGCCCGAAGCGAAGGGAAGGATAAAGGCAGCGAATTTATTGTGCGCCTTCCACTAGGACAAACCCGAACGAGTGAAAAAATGCAACAACCAGAGAAAACGGCTTCCGTAAAGCCTGGCCTGCGTGTATTGGTTGTCGATGACAATCATGACGCTGCGGAAGTCCTTTGCATGCTGCTTCAGTCAATTGGGGTCAAGGTGGAAGCAGTGGATAGCGGCTCTGCTGCACTTGCGGCCATTCCTGATTATCGGCCGAATGTGATTTTGATGGATATCGGCATGCCCGGCATGGACGGTAATGAGGTAGCGCGGCGGATCCGCCAGCAGCCGGAGTTCAACGATATCAAGCTCATTGCGCTCACTGGCTGGGGCCAGGAAGAGGATCGACGGAGATCGAAAGAGAGTGGCTTCGATCATCACCTTACCAAGCCCGTGAATTTCCGCGACCTGGCAGATCTGATTGCCTCGATTTAAGCCGCTGATTACCGATCGAGCGTCGCCCAACTATTGGATCCATCTAATCCCGCAGTGCTTTATGTCAGCATAGCCAATTTTCATTTTCACTCCCTCAACAAGTTATTATTCCCCTGAAACTCATCCGTCCTTTGGTTTATCGGAGAAAGTATTTCAAGATATAGTTTTTGGGATACTAAAATGCGGGAAATAACATGAATCTTCTTGTACCGAGCTTTGTTCGAAAAACGAGGGTTTAAGAGAAAAGAATTATTGGCGGAATTAACGTGGTTACATTAGATACCGATACTCAGAAGCGATACCTGAGCGCGCACTTGAGGAAATGGCAGACGGCTGCGGGAGCTGACTGACCTCGTCGGCGACGAGCTTGAAAACCTCCGAAAGGCGGGATGCGCCACTTCAACGTCGGCAACCACTACACCCGGCTTCGGCTTCCAAGATCGCGCGAGCCCATACCTTGATCATATGCTCCGTCACATCGATCCTGCCACAAAATATCTGAAATGGCGCCTCTGTTTTGCCAGCTTCCGTTTACCTTAGCAGAACAGTTCCGGGAAAGAATTTATTGTGTTTGCGTGCGAACAGATTATGCAGTCATTTTGAATGTAAATAAAACCTTTGGTCGTCCGCTGTACATGTTTAGAGCACGACAGCTTGTATGAAAGTCAAAATCTCCAGTTCTGCTTGCCAGGAAGCTTTGTTTTAATCCGCCTCTAGGGAAAGTGAACTTGCCGAAGCGCCTCGATAACATTTTCCTGAAAATCCTCGGTCGGGGTTTTGCTATTCAGCAATGACTTGACCGCGACAGTAACAACATGCCCCCCACCACATTATGAGTGGAAAAGTTTTGAAATTGTCCAGAGCTCTCGACTCTCAACCTGGGTGAGGAAGCGCTTTCATATGAAATCATCCGCTCATATTGCTGGCGCCGGAGGTATCGGTATTGCTGCAGCGGCGTGTCTTGTGAGGGCTGGCTGGGATGTGACCATGATTGAATTGAACTCTGCGAAGATTACCGTCGGTCGCCTCAATGAGATGTGGCTCGATGACCAGCGCATTGAGGGAGTGCGCTTCATCCATTTTGACGAATGGGTCCCGCCAACGGATGAGGTGGTGTTGTTATGCACAAAAACATTCGACAACGCTCCGGTGCTAGGAGTGTCAGAATTTTTGTGTGCGAGGCGTTCGCAGACTTTTCCACGGCGACGCTCGCAGCCCCTTATATAGGGCAAGAGCGTGCGGCGCAGTGGAAAAGTCGATCTCATTTTATCGCATTGACCTGAAACGATCTTCAAAGAGAATGGCGAACTGGTTCATCGCCTGTTTCCAGTCATGCACGCCCGCCCCCAATCGGCGGTAATGTTGCGCAATGCCAGAAAGATCAGCTTGGCAGCTGCCTCATCACTGGGGAAATGACTGCGCGTCTTGATGATCTTGCGCAGGCGCGCATGCACGCTCTCGATCGCGTTGGTTGTGTAAATGACACGTGTACCCTGTGGTGTTCTTCGATGCCTTGCGGGTGAAGATCCGGGAAGATGCCGTGGTGCGCAACAAGGCGATTTACCTGGCCCTCGGCGTGCTGCCGGACGGCACACGCGACATCCTGGGGCTGTGGATCGAGAACACCGAGGGTGCGAAATTCTGGATGAAGGTATTCAATGATCTTAAGACCCGCGGCGTGAACGATATCCTGATTGCAGTCACCGATGGCTTGAAGGGTATGGCCGAGGCACTTTGTACAGTCTATCCTGCCACAACGCTACAAACCTGCATCGTGCTAGCTTGGCTACAAGCGGACCCTCAGTAGCCCTGATAACTTCCAGAGGCAAATCTGCTCATATACCCCTGGAGTGGCGTTTGCCGTCTCCAGCTTACTCTCGCCTCCCTCAAAGCAGCTAGAATGGAGTCGTCAATCAACAAACCAGGAAATACTCATGTTGCACGACAAATGGCTTACTGCCAGGCTGGCGTATCTACGTGGCCTCAAAGCACCAAGCGAACAACAGCAGCAACTCCTCTTGCTGGCAGACAAGCTCAGCCGCACTGACGCGGACTCGCGTATCCTTACAGCGTTGATTAGGGCGGAGGCGACGGCAGAGCGGGCACAAAGGGCAAAGGCGGAAGCCGCCCGCCTTGCGGCAGGGGACGAGGAAGCGATACGTATTTTAGAAGCGAACAACAGGGAGGCCGCCTCTAGAGAACGTGACGAGGAGCTGTACAACGTTTCCGAGTTGCTGGTTCTGGCAGGTCTGGTGAATCCGGCAACCCGCGCTGCAGCATTCGATCGCGGGGAGCTACTGGGAGCCCTGCTGGGGCTGACAAATGTGCCGCCGGAGGATCCTAGAAGACGCGAGTGGAAACGTGCGGGAGATGCATTGCTCGCTCAGAAAACAAAATAAGAATGCGGTGCGCTGAATTGGGAGAAGCTAATGCATCTTTTATTATTGATAAAATACGTTACCAATAATAGAAGAGGGCGAATGAGCACCTCGGTCTTCCCGCTTCAATTCCTCCTTGCAGCCGGCTTCTGAGCACGGCTGACTTCCATCAACTGGCGGCACCCTCCTCATTGTTCGAATATCTATGCGACCGAAATGCCGTGACACACAATCCGGTCAAAGGCATCAAGCGGCCTTTAGTGGAAGGTTATCAAGGCAAGACGCCGCAATCATGGGGGTCTGCTGGAGGCTCCCGCTACGTCTCACTCAGGCACGCCCGACCGTGTCATCTCGGGCCACCTTACTCTATCACGCACTCCTGCCTGAAGAGCTATGCAAGCTCTTGGTCAAGGATTTCAAACACGAACGTGGTGTCGCATCCCCCCGTCCACCCAGATAGGTTAGATCTAGCTCCTGGCGCTGCCACTTAACTTAGCGCGGTGGGGGCGGCGGAGGAAGGCCAGGAGGAGGAGGCGGCACGCCAGGGGGCAGCGCTTGTGGTTTGCCTCCTCGCGGTGGTGGCGGAGGGGGGGTGGACGCGGAAGGAGTAGACGCATAGGGAGCGGCCTGACGGGCTGGACCATAGTTGAGCTGAGCTGATACTGGCACGCGATGACCTTTGGCATACATACACTGGATGTAACCCATGTCATAACGCTGCTGGGTGATGCTTCCCGAAGTCCCGGCAGCATTCGCGCCGGCCAAGCCACCTGCCGCCGCCCCCGTACCGGCGCCAATCGCGGCGCCTTGTCCCCCACCGAGGGCTGCCCCCGCTGCTGCGCCAAGCCCCGCGCCAACGGCTGCGCTCCCAAGTCCGCTGGACATCGAGGCGCGGCTTGGTGCTCCGCCCTGTTCCAGCGCGAATTGCCTGCACGTATAGTCGTCGAAACGGAACTCTTCAAAACTTCGACCGTTTCCTGGCAACACCATAATGCTGGGGCCGGTCGGTACGCTCACGCACGCCGCAAGCGGAAATATCGTTATCAGGGGCAATAATCTGAGCATTTTTTTTAACATATCTTTTCGCTATTGGGCAGGTTGGGGTGCGACTTGCAGCCAGCCGCCGGGGCAACTTTTGACATAGGGATAGTAGCCGTCCGGGTTGCGGCAATAGTACCAGTAATTCGTGGGGGGAGCGGGCGGCGGAGCCTGGATGACCTGAGGTTGCTGCTGGACAATCACCGGGGGCGCCGCCGGTACTGATACGACTGGCGGATAACCATAGCCCGGCGCGTATCCATACCCGGGCGCGTATCCGTAGCCGTACGGCCCAACCCCATAAGCCGGTGGATATCCATAGTAGGGAGCATAGGGGACTCTGCCATAGTATCCAAGCCCCCATCCGCCCAAAAATCCCAGGCCCAGTCCAAGCCCAAGTCCGCCTCCATGATGGTGATGGCCCCAGCCACGTGCCCACGCGGGATTTGGCGGAATGCTCCCCAACAGCGCCAGAATAACGCACAGATACCCGATCTTTTTCATGTCAATCTCCAACCCTCCAGTATTAAGATGAGTTAACCGCCACTTCATTCAGCTCATGAAATTTACGAAGGCATTCAGTCGTTAGATAGTTGTTAGACAGTTATTTTTTCAATATAACGCGCGAATAGAGCAGAGGTTGTCACGTGTTCCCCTAACTGGCTCGATTTTGCCTACAGTCATAGCGAAACCAACAGACTTGTATACATGCAACTGCCGTTGACGAATTACCAGCTCTAATCCAGTTGCCATTAAATCTGGAGCACGCCTTCCTTCTCTCCACCCGTCCGGATAAGCGGTGTGTCGAAAGAAGCGGCGAATTCTCACTGGGTCCTGCCTTTGCCTTGACTCGGCGAACGCTATTTTCGATTACTGGAATCAGCCCTATCAAAAAATTTTCATAGAGCGCGTTGCAAGACAACCAATTTTCGGCTCATGCGTTATTACCATTGCAACTGCATAAATCCCGCTTATAAGCGGCTTTTATTCCGCAGGGCGACTTAACCACAAGTTGGAGACTGATATGAAAAAAATGAAGTTAATGTGCGTGTCCCTCATGCTGCTTGGATCGGCCCTTGCCGGACCAGTTTGGGCAAATGGCGGGCATCACGGTCACGGTCATCACGGTCACGGACATCACCGCCATCATCACGGCGGCGGTGGTTGGGGATACGGTGGATACGGAGCAGTGCTGGGAATGGGATTGCTGGGATATGGTGTGGGCAGTTATTTCGGACGTCCGTCCTATTATGGTGGCTATACGCCCGCCTATGGTTACGCGCCTGCCTATGGATATGCACCGGCTGTTGCAGCGCCCGCCGTTCCACCCCCTGTTTACGTTCAACGGCAGGATGTCGTGCACGTCCAGGCCCAGCCGCAAGCCTCGAATTACTGGCACTATTGCCGCCACCCGGAAGGCTATTATCCCTACGTGAAGAGTTGTCCCGGCGGTTGGATGCAAGTAGTTCCTCAATAGGTGTTCCCTGAGCAAGGCTGGCGGGTAGATTCAGGCTTCTGCGTCAAGAGATTGCTGAGGGGTGGAAGGCTTGCTTCTGTCCGATTTCAATATTGTCGATGCTTTTAAAATTGGAAAAAAGAAGGTAATGCAGCAACCAGGGCGTGCAGTTGAAGTGATAAGACGTTTTATCGATAACATGACTATGGAAGGGATATAAAACATGTACAAGGGAATGACAGCATTGCTGGCGGTTATCGTTCTGGTATACGGTGGCGCGGCAATGGCCCGGGGCAACGGCGACCAGCATGGTAGCGGACAATTGGGCGGAGGGGGTCAGCATGGAAACCAGGGCGGCATGGCGTCCGGGCATATGAGCGGTGAGGGGCGGGACAACACAAACGCGCAATGGTCGGGCGGCGCAACTAAAGGCCAGGACCGTTCCGATCTCAAGGGCGGGGATCACCAGGGACATGGCAAGAACCACAGCCAAAACCATGGCAAGGGCAAAGGCCACGGCCAAGGTCATGGGAAGCATCAATAAGAAAGTAAATTAACGGATGTAGGCTGCGCTAATCACAAGATCAGGCGGAAAACTGACCGGTAGAATAAAAAGCAGTTTTGAAGGGGGAGTGGAAGTGGCAACTGAATCGGTTAATTATTGGAAATTTGCAACAATTGGAATTCTGTTGGTAGGTGCTACCGTCGCCGCGACGTTGCTCGTTGCCGGGCGGGATTCAAAGACTGGCTCATCCGATGCCGCGACGGTCCAGATGAACGAACCGCCGATAGATGCAAATACCCAGATTCCACCCGGCAAAGTTGCGTCTTCGGAGCCTCCGCGCAATGCTCGGGTTAACCAGTCTAGTAAAGCCTCTTCGGGCGCTTTGCCTCCTCCCCCACCCTATCCGCCTCAAGCCGCCTATCCTCCACAGGTGGCTCCTCAGCCTGCATATCCCCCCCAATCGGTGATGGATGGGTGCAACCGGTATGCCCATGAAAAGGTAAGCAGCAAAGCCGAGGAAGTGCTCAAGAACGCAGCTCTCGGTGCGGCAATTGGAGCCGCGGTCGGGGCAGCGGGTGGCGCCATTGCGGGAGGAGGAAGCGGCGCTGGCAAAGGGGCTGCCATAGGCGGTGTTACAGGTGCGGCGGGCGGAACGCTTTACGGCCTCAACGAAAGCAAATCGCAAGATTCGCAATACCAGGCGGCTTACGCATCCTGCATGCGCTCGAAAGGCTTCTGATCACCTTATCCTCGGGCCGGGGTAATGCCGAGGGATATTTTTCTTTTTTCTTTCTTCTTTCGTATCTTCTGCCCCCTGCCCTCGCCATCCAGGCCCACCCGCTGGTAACCCCCACTGGTAATATTGAGGGTAAGGAGGGAAGAGTTTATTCCATTATCGCAGGCAACTGCGCGGAGAGCGCGGCTCTTTCCCTCGTTGCTGAACCCATTAGCGCAAAGCCGAGCAGTTTGCCGTCGGCACTTTTGAAAAGGGCCTTCAAGCCGGTTTCATCTTCCTCGATGACCCATTCCCCTTGCGCGGTACTCTCCGGGGGCGCGACGATGGTCGGACACGCCGGTGTCTTGACCAGCACCGGCATAGCAGGATATTTGACCAAAGTGTGGTTTTGGGCCAGCGTGGCCGCGAGGCCGCGAGCTGCATGCATGATGGGCATGACGAAAGGAAGAACTCTTCCTTCCACTTCTGCGCAGTCCCCCAAGGCATAAACACTTGCGTGATGAGTTTGCAGGGATCGGTTTACCGCAATGCCGCGGTTTACATGGATGCCTGCCGCTTTCGCTATCGTAGTCCGCGGACTTAGTCCCACCGCGGAAAGCACGAGATCTGTTTCTATGGTTTTCCCGCTTGCGAGCGTCAGGCGAAAATTCTCTCCGATCCGTTCGACACGTTCAGTCGCTTCGCCCAGGTAAAATCGAACACCCGCTGCTTCCAGCTTACGCTGCAAGAACGCCCCAGCTGGTGGCGGGAGCAGCCTCCCGAGGGGCTGGTTGCTAATATCGATTATGCTTGCCTGATAGCCAGCCGCGACAAGATCATTCGCGAATTCGCACCCGATCAGTCCACCGCCCAGGATCGTTACGCGTTTTTTGCCTTCGAGCGCGTCGCGCAGGCGCTGATAATCATCCAGATCGTTCACGGACAGGATCTCGTCCGCAGCGTTACCTTCAAGCGGCAAACGGACAGGATCAGCCCCCAGGGCCAGGACGAGTTCCCGGTAGGAGAGCCTCTCTCCCCCCTCTAAAGCCACTGCTTTGTTGTGTGGGTCGATTGCCGCAAGGCGATGATGCGAGCGAACAGTTGCCTTGAGCTGCTCGGCCATTTTCTCAGCGCTGGCAGTTACGATAGTGGCGGGTGTTTTTCCGGTCGCCAAAGCATTTGACAGCGTCGGCTTGGAGTAAAAACCGCCATGATCTGAGGAAACGATCAGGAGCGGAGTTTCCGCATCGAGCTTGCGAAATTCGCGCGCAACGGTATAACCGGCTAGGCCGCTCCCAATGATAATAATGGGCTCACTCATGATCGCCTTCGGCTTGATGATCGCCTTGGGCTTGCCCGTCCGAAACCCTCATGCGGACAGCGAATTGCGGCGTGGGAGGGCTATCTCCCGGCTTGACGTGCTTAAAACTATTCCTTGCAAATTTTGTCACTCTGGTTCCTGCTATTTCTCTCGGGTTTTTATCAAGTCGGTATTTTGACTGTTTTTGATTTGCTTAAGTGGAATTTTCAGAAGCTTCGATGCTTGCCGCAGCTATAAGGCTCGAAATGGGCGATTTCTGGGTAGCGCTCTTCATTAAAGATCAACCCGATAAAACATCACCGCTCGTGCTCGGTCTTCTTTTAGAGAGTTTTTTTGCAATGATGGGTAAATTTCGGATATAAATAGGAAATTTTATTTCACTGCCATGACTGAGCGGCCGAGGGGTCAGTCAAGCCCTGAGAGTATCAAGCAGTGGTCCATGTACTGCGCTGGCTTTTCAACAAATTATCGGACAGGTTTCACCGCGACCTCTGTGCCTGGGGAAGACCTCGGCGTGCAGGCCAGAAAATTCTTAAGCAAGCAGGTTTTTTAATCAAGGTACACGGCGGAGATGGCGAATATCGGCTTCATTGGTCTCGGTATCATGGGCAAGCCTATGACAAGGCGCCTGATCAAAGGTGGTCATACCTTGTTTTTGTACTCCAGAAGCGGCGTGCCGGAAGAATTGCTCAAGCAGGGAGGAAACGCGTGCCCTTCGCCTGTAGAAGTCGCCGAAAATTCTGACGTCATCATCACCATGTTGCCCGAGGCAAAAGACGTGGAGCAAGTGCTTTTTGGAGATAGAGGGATAGCTTGCGGCCTTGGCAGTGCCTTGCCGAACGCCGATCTGCATGAACCTAAAACAATCGTCGACATGAGTTCGATCTCTCCTATCGAAACCAGGCACTTTGCGGAAAGAATCGGCCGGCTCGGCTGCCATTATATGGACGCGCCGGTATCGGGCGGCGATATCGGTGCAAGGAATGGCACGCTTACCATCATGGTCGGAGCTTCGGAAGAGGTGTTCCAGAGAGTACTACCTGTTCTCGAACTGATGGGTCAGACTATTACTCGTATTGGAAACATAGGTTCGGGACAGATTTGCAAGATATCCAACCAGATTATCGTTGCATTGACTATTGAGGCAGTGGGAGAAGGTTTGCTGTTTGCGTCAAAGGCAGGTGCAGACCCGGTCAAGGTTCGTGAAGCCCTGCTCGGTGGCTTTGCTGCCTCGCGCGTTCTTGACGTTCATGGCGGGCGCATGATCAGAAATGCGTTTGAACCCGGATTTCGGGTCGAACTGCATCAAAAGGATCTTGGTATCGCACTTTCGAATGCTCGTGCAATGGGTATCAGCTTGCCCAATACTGCTTCTGTTCAGGAAATGTTCAACGCCTGTGTCGCCCACGGCGATTCAAAATTGGACAGCTCCGCCGTAGTCAAGGTGCTTGAAAAGCTGGCGAACCACGAAATCCAGCCAGGCCAGTTATGAGTTCTCTTGATCTGGCAGCCAGGCTACGCGATTTTCTGCCCCCCGAAGCGGTGCTTCAGGAAGTTGAGGATCTTAAGCCATACGAGTGCGACGGTCTGTCCGCATACCGGCGGATACCATTGCTAGTGGCGTTGCCCAGTACCGAAGAAGAGGTTGCTCGCGTGTTGCGCGTTTGTCATTCGTTGAAAGTTCCCGTGGTTGCCCGTGGAGCGGGAACCGGACTGTCGGGAGGCGCACTGCCCCACGCAGAGGGCGTTCTTCTTTCGCTTGCGAAACTGAAACGCATACTGGAGATTGACCCGAAGGCACGGACTGCGCGGGTGCAGCCAGGGGTGCGCAACCTCGCCATCAGCGAGGCAGCGGCGCCCTATGGCTTATATTATGCTCCCGATCCTTCTTCCCAGATTGCATGTTCCATTGGCGGAAATGTGGCGGAAAACTCGGGTGGCGTGCACTGCCTGAAATATGGGCTTACCGTGCACAACATTCTTAGGCTGAGAGTACTGACGGCAGAGGGTGAGTTGCTTGAAATCGGGAGCGAGGGCCTGGATTCACCCGGCTACGACCTTCTCGCCCTCATGACAGGCAGCGAAGGCATGCTTGGCATTGTGACGGAGATAATCGTAAAGCTCATGCCTCGTCCCGAAAAAGCCCAAGTTATCATGGCAGCCTTTGACGATATACGCAAGGCGGGGGACGCAGTCGCTGACGTCATTGCCGCTGGAGTCATTCCGGCGGGGATGGAAATGATGGACAGGATAACTACTCGGGCGGTGGAGGAGTATCTCAATGCGGGATACAACCTGAGTGCAGCCGCCATTCTTCTGTGCGAATCGGACGGCACGGCGGAGGAGGTTGCGGAGGAGATTCAGCAAATCGACGAGATTATGAACCGGAACGGGGCGACGGAGATCAAAGCATCTTGCAATGAACCGGAGCGGTTGAGGTTTTGGGCAGGCCGTAAAGCTGCCTTCCCCGCGGCAGGCCGCATTTCGCCGGACTATTACTGCATGGATGGCACCATTCCGCGTAAGAAGTTGGCTCAAGTGTTGGCCGGTATCGAGGCCTTGTCTGCGGAATATGGACTGCGATGCATGAACGTTTTTCACGCAGGGGATGGAAATCTGCATCCGCTCATTCTTTATGACGCCAATAATCCTGGAGAACTGGCCAGGGCGGAGGAATTTGGCGCGAGGATATTGCAGATGTGCATCGATGCCGGCGGAACGATAACGGGCGAGCATGGGGTAGGGATCGAAAAAATTGATCAGATGTGCTCTCAATTCAAGAGTCCTGAGCTGGAGATGTTCCATGCGGTGAAAGCGGCTTTTGACCCAGACGGGCTGCTGAATCCCGGGAAAGCGGTGCCGACGCTGCGCCGCTGCGCCGAGCACGGCGCCATGCACGTGCATCGAGGTGAGGAAAAATTTTCAGAACTTCCGCGGTTTTAGCGGCTTATCCGATTGCCCATAATTTCCTATCCTCTCTAATCTCCTGGATTGGCTGATGCAGGACATGATCGATCAATTTTCCGATACGATTCGCGTGGCTGTGTTGCGGCGCACCGCACTGCGTATTCGCGGAGGAGGGACCAAGGATTTTTATGGCAACAGCATAACAGCCGTGGGGGATGCGTCCTCGGAAAACGAGATCCTCGATCCATCGTCTTTTGCAGGCCTCGTGGACTACGAGCCGACAGAGCTTGTTGTGACTGCACGCAGCGGCACGCGACTGGCAGACCTGGAAGGGGCGCTTCATGAGCATGGACAGATGCTCCCTTTTGAGCCGCCCCATTTTGGATCCGAAGCAACACTCGGCGGATGTGTTGGCGCCGGTCTTTCCGGACCCCGGCGCGCCTCCGCAGGGGCTGTGCGGGACTTTGTACTCGGTGTTCGCATGCTGGACGGCAAGGCGGACGACATGCAATTTGGCGGCAGAGTCATGAAAAACGTTGCAGGTTATGACATATCCCGGCTGTTGACCGGTTCAATGGGTACACTGGGTCTGTTGCTGGAAATCTCTCTCAAGGTACTGCCCCTTCCGCCACGAGAGCTTACTCTGTACTTTCGGATGAGCGAGTCTGAAGCGATCAAGAAGATGAATGAATGGGCGGGGAGACCACTTTCGATTTCTGCCACCTGTTTCACTGATGGTGAACTGGCGGTGAGGCTGTCGGGTGCCGAGCCTGCCGTACGCGCGGCCAGGCAAAAGCTCGGGGGAGAGGCAATCGCTGAAGGCGGGGCATTCTGGTCGGCTGTCCGCGAACAGACGCATCCATTTTTTCAACGGGGCGGACAACTCTGGCGCTTGTCGATCAAATCGACTGCTCCACTTCTGTCATTACCCGGCAAACAATTGATCGAGTGGGGCGGTGCATTGCGGTGGCTGATGCTCGATGAGGACCCCGATCAGGAATCGGTGCATTCAGCGGTACGCCAGGCAGCGGAAAGCGCAGGTGGCCACGCTACATTGTTCAGAAGCCCTGGACCGCGTAGCAATGTATTTCATCCGCTTTCCCCCGCGATGGCCCGGATCACCCAGAGCCTCAAGGAAAAGTTCGATCCGCACCGCATATTCAATCCTGGCCGTATGTATCCCTAAATTTAAGATGCAGACCAATCTCGCTGATTTCATAAAGGACACGCCGGAAGGCCAGGAAGCCGAGGAGATCCTCCGTTCCTGCGTCCATTGCGGCTTCTGCCTTGCCGCCTGCCCGACCTACCAGTTGCTTGGGGACGAGCTCGATAGCCCCCGCGGCCGGATATATTTGATGAAGCAGGTATTGGAAGGCGCGCCTGTTACTGAAAAAACTCAATTGCATCTGGACCGTTGCCTGACCTGCAGGGCTTGCGAAACAGTTTGTCCATCGGGGGTACGCTATGGGCGCTTGGTGGATATTGGCCGGGATATTGTCGAAAAGAAAGTGGGACGGGATCGTTCCTCTGGCGCCGTCAGGTACGCACTGCGTCAGGTATTGCCCAAACCAGGGGTTTTCAGGACATTGTTCAAACTCGGGCAAACAGCGCGTCCACTGCTTGGACTGCTGTCGGTACAGCTTCGCGAGTCCATTCCCCAATCAAAAGGGACGCAATCCACCTCTTTCTGGCCTCCCCCTCGACATCCGCGAAAGATGCTGGTACTCGACGGTTGCGTCCAACCGACGCTTGCTCCCAATATCAATGCTGCGGCCGCACGCGTGCTGGATCGCCTCGGCGTCTCGCTGATCAAAGCCTCGGATGCGGGCTGTTGTGGTGGGTTATCGTATCACCTCAATGCGCAGCAGGAAGGTCTGGATTATATGCGGCGCAATATCGATGCCTGGTGGCCATACATCGCCGGCCAGTCGAGTGGGGCGAGAGGCCCGGGGGAGGGTGTCGAGGCGATCGTCATAACTGCCAGCGGTTGCGGAGTTACGGTAAAGGATTACGGGCATTTGCTGAGGCATGATGCCGAATACGCGGGAAGGGCAGCGCACGTATCCGCCATGGCGAAGGATATCAGCGAGGTTATCGATGCCGAGACCGAAACGCTGTTGCCCCTTTTGAAGGAGGGGACGCTCCTTGAGGATGAAAAGCAAAAGCTTGCTTTCCATTCCCCCTGCACCCTGCAACATGGAATGAAAATTCGCGGGGTTGTGGAAAGGATTTTGCGGGAAGCAGGATTCGAACTCACTTACGTTCCTGATGCCCACCTCTGCTGCGGATCGGCGGGAACCTACTCCATACTACAGCCGGAATTATCGAAACAGCTATTGGCGAACAAGGTCGCAGCGCTCGAATGCGGTGCCCCTGCCCGCATTGCAACGGCCAACATCGGCTGCCTCAAGCACTTGCAAAGTGGAACCCGGTTTCCCGTTGATCACTGGATAGAGATATTGGACGAAAGACTGCAGCACGACGACGAGAAAGCACAGATTGCCGCGGGGCCGATTCCAGCCTAGGCCTTTTGACTCTTCGCCAGAATGCTTGCTTTGGACGATGACTGCGCGCGGGACATGCTTTTGACGATTATTGTTGCAATCCCGTACCGTTATCGTTAAACCCTGCAACATCCAATTATCATGACCCTGTCAACCGATCAGAATATTGACCCTGAGAGACTTTCTCCGGCTGCGAGAAGAATGCTCGAGCTTCGAGACGAGGTATTTGCGGAATGGATAAAAAGAGTTCGACAAACCGTCAAGGAAGCTGAACAACTCTCTCAACCAATTTTGATCAATACCTTCCCATCCCTATATGAAAACCTTGCAGAAGCCATTACCCCTGATTACCCTAGAGCCACAGGAGATGAAGGTAATACCGTGGCTACCGAACATGGGGGCGAACGGGCCAGGCTGACGAATTACAATGCACGTTCGGTCATTGCGGAATATCAGCTGCTGAGATGGACAACATTTGATGTTCTCAAGCTGAATGACGTGCAGCTTAACGATGACGAAGTTTTTGTGATCAATGCGTCCATTGACGGATCGATACGAGAGGCAGTTACCGCATTCGCTCTTGCGCAAACTGTGTTGCGGGAAAGATTCGCTGCGACTCTTGCGCATGACCTTAGAAATCCGTTATCAGCGGCACACGTGCTTGCCCAGCTAATCCAACGTTCTTCGGATCTGGGTAAGATAAAGGAGTTCGCGGGACAAATCACCGACAATCTGGGGCGGGTGGATCGTATGATCCAGGATTTACTCGATGCCGTCACGTTCCAAACCGGAGAACGGCTGCCCCTTCGCCTCGAGGAATTCGACGTACAAGAGGTGGCGAAGGAAGTATGCGATCAGTTCGAGAGTGTGCATGGACCTCGCTTTCGATTTATTGGCAAGACGGTAATAGGTTGGTGGGATCGGGACGCCATTCGAAGGGCACTGGAAAATATGATTGGCAACGCGGTGAAATACGGAGCGCCTGGCACCCCTATACGAATCAAGATAGATCCCATAGATGAGCGCATGTTACTCTCTGTGCATAATGAAGGAGAACCTATTCCACCCGAGCAAATCGAGTGCGTGTTCCAGGTATTCCGAAGGGCAGTTGCGGCAAAAGAGGACAAGGAAGGCTGGGGTATAGGCTTGCCATACGTTCGAAGTGTCGCGGAGAGCCATGGTGGAAGTGTTGGAGTCGATAGCTCGGCAGAGCGGGGAACAACCTTTCTCATTGACATTCCAGTCGACGCACGGCCTTTTCAGGATGCCCCCACGCTTGGCAGAAAACCGGACTGATGCAGGAACAGAAGAGGTGATTGAAAGCCGATTCGTGTGGCGTTTCTGTTTTTGGGTAATCATGCATCCAGTACTTCGTATCAAATGATGCAGAGAAATCGCCATCTCAATAATTTTCTCCTTCCCTGTCGTTTCGAATAAACCTACCAAGGAACCTCAAGCCAGCGCGTCACGCGCCAAGGTCTCTCCCCCATTTCGATTCATCGGCCCTTGCCCAGCTGATCTGACCTTTTAGAGCTTTTGCATTAAACAGCAAAACACTTCGGTAGTTTGTGCTCGAAACCAGCACGCCGATGATTGCCAACTTTGCGAAGATGGTTTTGAGCCTTCCGGTCTATAATCTCACCTATCCTCTCTTTAAGGCTTTCAAGTACATGAGCTTCACCAGCAAGCCGATGGCAAAGAAGACCAGTTCCAGCCCCTTACCTCCCCGGTTGGCAAGGTTGCTGCGTGAATCTGGTGGAATTGCTTTGCTTGGGGTCATGCTCTATCTGGCGTTGATATTGTATGGCTACGATCGCGTGGATCCCGGCTGGTCTCATACAGGGGAGGGAGCACTCCAGAATCCCGGGGGGACGGCAGGAGCCTGGCTTGCGGATCTGTTGCTCTACCTGTTTGGCGCCTCGGCCTGGTGGTGCATACTCTTCCTTGCTTATTTGATATCACTTATCTTCCGCGGAGGCGAAAGTAATGGGGTTTTCGATCGGCGGCCCTTGCTTGTCTCGGCCATCGGCTTCCTTGTACTGCTGCTGGCAAGCAGTGGACTTGAGTCCTTGCGGTTCGGGACGCACAAGCTGCCATTGCCGCAGGCTCCCGGGGGCGTCCTGGGTCTGGTCATCAGCACCAATCTGTCTCAAGCACTCGGGTTCATCGGGGCGACTCTCGCGCTCCTGATCCTTGTCGCCATTGGATTCAGCCTGTTCACCGGCCTGTCATGGTTGCGCTTTGTCGAAAAACTGGGCGCTATGCTGGAAGGCGCGTGCGTGTCAGCCAAAGAGCGTTGGGAAGCCTGGCAAGACCGTCGCGCCGGCGCGATCTCGGCAGTCAAACGTGACGCGTTGGTCGAGGTCGGGAAGAAGCGTTTGCATGAGCATCCTCCTCTGCATATCGAGCAACCGGCGAGCCTGATCCCCAAATCTCCGCGAGTACTGAAGGAGAAACAGGCCCCACTCTTCCTCGACCTTCCCGATTCACCCTTGCCGCCGCTGCATCTTCTCGATCAACCGGCGCATAAGGAGATGGAAGTTCTATCTCCCGAGACACTGGAATTCACTTCGAGACTGATCGAACGGAAACTGATGGATTTTGGGGTGGAAGTTAAAGTCGTAACGGCATTCCCTGGTCCGGTCATTACCCGGTACGAAATCCTGCCCGCTGTCGGGGTCAAGGGTAACCAGATTCTCAATCTTGTAAAAGATCTCGCTCGATCGCTGTCGGTCGTGAGCATCCGTGTGGTCGAAACCATTCCCGGAAAGACCAGTATGGGGCTCGAAATTCCGAATCCCAAGCGGCAGGTGGTGCGATTGACCGAAATTCTCAGCTCCCAAGCCTATGCTGACATGGGGTCGCCTCTTACGATCGCGCTCGGGAAGGATATTGGCGGCCATCCGGTTGTTGCTGACCTTGCCAGGATGCCTCACGTACTGGTCGCCGGGACGACCGGCTCGGGGAAATCGGTCGCGATCAACGCCATGATCCTGAGCCTCTTATACAAGGCAACACCTGAGCAGGTCCGCCTTATCCTGGTGGATCCAAAAATGCTCGAGTTGTCAGT
>DASSHJ010000186.1:0-4722 GCA_035692965.1 Nitrosospira sp.
CCTGCATCGATTGCCACCAGAACCTGGTGCACAAGGAAGTGGCCGAGACCGACCTGAACGAAAGCAAGAAGGCAGGCAAGATGGTCCTCAAGCCCGAAAAGAAATCCAAGGATGAGGACGAGGACGACGAGGAAGAGTAAATTCGTGTCGAATCGTAACCTGTCATCCTGTTGATCTGGCCCCTTTTGATCGAGTCGTTCCTGTGTTGGCCGCTGTTTCATTTACGAATGGAACAGCGGCTTCATTTGTCGGTGTCTCCCCCCGGTCTCTTCGCCTGAACGACAGGAATCCGACCGTCGTCTCACTGCTACGACTTGATTTAACCCTATTTCAATACGATTTCGAAATCCGTTGCATGCAGGAGACGGATTTTGCATCTGACCCCATACTCCCTGCCGGATGCTCTGAAATGCTGCGTCATTTTCCCCAACCGGACATCGCTTATCCTCATCGGGTACGCGATTATTTTATTGCGGCTTTAACCTTTGTTTGCGTCGCCATCAGCTTGAACATCGACGCGAATGGCACGCTCGAGCAGCAGAATCGAATGGGCCTCATCGCATGGACCTTCCTCGCCGCGTTGCTGTTAGGTGAAAACAAGGAAATCCGGATGCAGGTTATCGTCGCTGTCGCGTTTGCCACGCTCGGCGAGCATTTTGCATCCATCTACATGCAGGGTTATACCTACCGCTTCGGAAATGTCCCCGCATACGTGCCGCCGGGCCACGGAATGGTTTATTTAACTGCGGTTGCGCTGGCACGATCAGGTTTTTTCCTCAGGTATTCACGAAAAATAGCCACTTTCGTTGTCCTGACGTGTGGAGCGTGGTCACTTTGGGGAATAAGCGGTTATCCTGAACAAGGCGACCAAGTCGGCGCCTTATTATTCTGCATATTTCTCATTTATCTTTTCAGGGGTCGCTCACCGCTCGTGTATCTGGGGGCATTCTTTATTACAACTTGGCTGGAGTTGATTGGAACCGCCGCCGGAACGTGGAAATGGGCTAGTATCGAGCCTGTTCTCTCGTTATCGCAAGGTAATCCACCCAGTGGAGTCGCGGCATGGTATTGTCTGGTCGATGCTGTTGCAATCGGATCAGCGCCTCTGCTCCTGCGCATGCTCGCAAAAGGTAACGAGTGGTTCCGGGTGGGAAGAGCGCAAAAAGATGCTCATCAAGGTGCACGAAATGAATAAAGCACTGTCTATATTGCGTTTATAACGGTTTTTCAGGTTGCTGAGAATCCTCTCCCACGTATCCAATGGCACATTTTGGATTCCGCATCCTCTCATTGTCGCATTTCATCATACTTGTCGCTCTCATTTTACAAACCCCTGCCCTGGCTCCTTCCGAAGCGCGCGGCCTTGATTTGGAGACCTGCCGGCCTCATGCTGGAGGTCTACTGACGTTCGTAGTGGAAACCAGGCAGCAACTATATGTCCTTTACTCAACTTAATTTATCCAATGAAATTCTGCGAGCCATCGCAGATCAAGGTTACACCGAGCCAACTCCCATTCAGACTCAAGCAATTCCACCTATCCTGGATCACAGGGATATCATGGGAGCGGCTCAGACCGGTACGGGGAAAACGGCCGGGTTCACGCTGCCGATGCTCCATCTGCTTCAACAGCACGCCAACTCCAGCACATCACCCGCAAGACATCCCGTTCGCGCATTGATCCTTGTGCCCACACGTGAACTTGCGATGCAGGTTTATGAGAGCGTGCAAGCATACGGTAAATATATTCCTCTTAAGTATACCGCGGTCTTCGGGGGAGTCGATATGGATCCCCAGATCAGGGAACTGCGCGCAGGGACCGAGATTCTTGTGGCAACTCCTGGACGTTTGCTGGATCACGTTCAGCAGAAAACCGTCAATCTTTCCAGAATCGAGATTCTGATTCTGGATGAGGCAGATCGCATGCTCGACATGGGATTTCTCCCGGATATCAAGCGTATTCTTTCGTTACTGCCGGAGAATCGACAAAGCTTGCTGTTCTCGGCCACATTTTCTGAAGAGATCAAGAAGCTCGCAAACAAGCTCCTGAAAGACCCCATATCCATCGAGGTCGCGAAACGTAACTCCATTACCGAGCTTATCACCCATGTGGTGCATCTCGTTCCCCACAGTCAAAAACGAGAGCTGTTGGCGCATCTCGTCAAAAGCGAGAACCTCAAACAGGTGCTGGTGTTTGTACGCACCAAGCATGGAGCAAGCCGACTCGCGCAGCAACTGGAGCGGGAGGGGATAGCAGCGACAGCGATTCATGGAGACAAGACGCAGGCCCAGCGTACAGAGGCACTGGCGCGGTTCAAGCAGGGCGCCGTAAGGGTGCTCGTAGCAACGGATGTCGCTGCCAGAGGCCTCGATATCGAAGATCTTCCTCATGTTTTCAACTACGAGTTGCCCGCATCTCCGGAGGATTATATCCATCGCATCGGTCGGACAGGTCGCGCGGGGATGAAAGGAAATGCTGTTTCACTGGTAAGCGAGGATGAAGCAGAACTGCTGGAGAACATCGAAAAGCTTCTCAAATTAAAGCTTATCAAAAAAACCGTTGCTGGGTTCGAGCTGGTAGCGCCGGGGCAAAAACCACTTGAGCATACGAACCGCCATGTTGGGCACGAGGGGCGAGACGCTGAACAGAGAAAACGCGCAGGTGTGGCAGACAGCCGCAAGAACGGCAGTGGCAAAAAGGAACGTCGGCCCGTTCCTGCAGGCCGTTCAAAGATTGCGGAAGACCCCCTGTTCAGCCAACCCTATACGCCTTCCGTCGGCAAGAATCAGTCCGATCCTGGCGGTACTTCCCCTGCCTACGAACATCCGGATCACCTTCGGTACGGACACAAGGAGCAGGCAATTGCCGCGCTTTTTATGCCTCGGCCCCCACGCAAGCCTCAACAGGATGGCGAAGCGTAGCCTCCCTCTCTAAGCGTTCTCGCATCCTTCAGCAGGAGTTCCTGGGTGGGTAAGCGCCTGACAAAAATTTACACACGTACCGGAGACAATGGGACTACGGGCTTGGGAGATGGTAGTCGCGTCCTCAAAACCTCAGTCCGCATTGAGGCAATTGGCGAGGTGGACGAGCTCAACAGCTTTATTGGCTTACTGCTTGCTGAAGAGCTCGACGAAGACGTCCGTCTTCGCCTGTTAAATATCCAGCACGAGCTTTTTGACCTGGGTGGGGACCTAAGCATTCCCGGACGAGTGAGCATGCAATCCACGCAAGTCGTTCGGCTTGAAAAAGAACTCGACGAACTCAACGCAACGCTCGATCCGTTGAGAGAGTTTATTCTACCTGGAGGTTTGCGGGCGGCTGCGTTATGTCACATCGCCCGATCCATAGCACGACGGGCGGAAAGACGCCTGGTAAGCCTATATCAGGACGAACCGGTTATACCCATCCATATTCATTATCTCAACCGGCTATCGGACTTGTTGTTCGTCCTGAGCAGGATCCTTAATCGTTGCAGCGAAGCCGGGGAGACCCTATGGCAGCCTGTAAAAGGCACTGATCCTGCCGTCTGAAACCCTCATTCAAGTTTAACTTCTTCTTTTCTCGGCTCTACCTTTACCATTATTTTCATCCTCGATCGCGCTGGTCTTTCCGGTGCCAGTTTCGCTGCCGCGGAAACTCTCAACGATCAGCAACACGGCGCCGACAAAAATTGCGGAATCTGCCACATTGAACGCCGGCCAGTGATAAGGGCCAAGGTAGAAATCTAGAAAATCCACGACATGGCCGAGCGAGATTCGATCCCAAAGATTCCCCAGCGCGCCGCCCAGTATCAGGCTCAGCGCGACACAGAATAGCGTGTCGTGCGCATGCTTGCGCAGGAGGTAAACGATCATCACCGAGGCCCCCACTGCAACGAGACTGAAAAACCAGCGTTGCCATCCTGCCGCATCGCTCAGAAAGCTAAACGCCGCGCCTGCGTTATAGGTCAATACGAGATTAAAAAAGCTCGTCAGGGGTATCTGTTGCCCATGGAATAATTCCGACTCCACCCAGCGTTTTGTAGCCAAATCCAGGACAACCACAACACTGGCAATGATCAGGCTGACTGATAACTTCATCTTTACCGCCAGAACGGGGGACTTCCTGCCTCAGGCATAATGTCGGATTTCGCCGGAACCGTAAAGGTTCGAGACACATCGGCCGCAAATGCGGGGATGCTCAGGATCTATTCCCACATCCGCTCGATAGTGCCAGCAACGCTCGCATTTCGGGTATCCGCTGGGAGTCACGACTACCCTCTCATCCGTGCTACCCAAAGCCAGGATTGCCTGCGCTTGCGAAGTGATGAGCACCAGGCGAAGATCGTCTTTCAAGGAATCGAGCAACGCGAAGTCCTCCCCCTGCATATAAATTTCCACCGCCGCCGCGAGCGATGAGCCGATCCTCCCCTCGGCGCGCGCTTCTTCCAGCGCCTTTTGCACCCGGGAGCGAAGTTCGCGAATTCGTGTCCAGCGCCATATCAAATCCTCTCCACCCAATTGCTCAGGGAAGGCATGCCAAGTGTGCAGGAAAACGCTCCCTTCGCGATCTCCGGTGAGATACTCCCAGGCCTCCTCTGAGGTAAAACTGAGAATAGGCGCAAACAATCGAACCAGGCTTTGAGCGATATGATATAGCGCAGATTGTGCAGAGCGACGCGAGGCTCCCTTTGCTGCTGCCGTATACAGCCGGTCTTTCAGTATATCCAGATAGAAGCCGCCCA
>DASSHJ010000187.1:0-8027 GCA_035692965.1 Nitrosospira sp.
AGTGACCCCTCGGGTAGTGAGATCATCGACGAGTACACCGAGGTAGGCTTCGTCGCGCCGAGGACACCATGCTTCCCGCTCCTGCACCTTGAGCCCCGCGTTGAGGCCCGCTAGAAGCCCTTGTGCAGCCGCTTCCTCGTACCCGGTTGTCCCATTGATCTGTCCGGCAAAAAACAAACCCTCGATGAATTTGTTCTCCAGAGATTGTTTCAGCGCCCGGGGATCGAAATAATCATATTCGATCGCGTAGCCGGGACGGGTAATATACGCGTCTTCCAATCCGCGGATCGATCGTACCAGCTCCACCTGCACATCATAGGGCAAACTGGTTGAAATCCCGTTCGGATAGACCTCGCAGGTTTGCAGGCCTTCCGGTTCAAGAAAAATCTGATGCGATTCCCTCGCGGAAAATCGCACCACCTTATCTTCTATCGAAGGGCAATATCGAGGGCCGACGCCTTCGATTATTCCCGTAAACAAGGGCGAACGATCAAGGCCGCCGCGGATGATATCGTGGGTGCGGCTGTTGGTGGAGGTGATCCAGCACGGCAATTGCCGAGGGTGTTGAGCGGCGTTACCCAGGAAGGAAAAGAAAGGCACCGGATTGTCCCCGGGCTGTTCAACCATTACCGAATAATCAATCGTTCGGCCGTCCAGCCGGGGGGGTGTCCCAGTTTTCAAACGCCCGACCGGCAGCTTCAGCTCTCGCAAGCGCTGCGCCAGGCTGGTGGAAGGGGGATCGCCCGCGCGGCCGGCGGCGAAATTCGCCGTTCCTACATGTGCTCGCCCCCCCAGAAATGTTCCCGCGGTCAGCACGACAGCGCGCGCGAAAAAGCGTATGCCCAATTGCGTAACGACGCCGACCACGCGTTCACCCTCAAGCGTCAGGTCATCCACCGACTGTTGAAATATCGAAAGATTCGGCTCGTTCTCCAGGCGGCTGCGAATCGCCTGACGATAAAGAGCGCGATCAGCCTGGGCGCGCGTTGCCCGAACGGCCGGCCCCTTGCTTGAATTAAGGATTCGGAACTGTATTCCGGCTTCATCTGCGGCCGCAGCCATTGCCCCCCCGAGCGCGTCCACTTCCTTGACGAGATGCCCTTTGCCGATGCCACCAATCGATGGGTTGCATGACATCTGCCCCAGCGTTTCGATATTCTGGGTAAGCAACAACGTCCTGCAACCCATGCGAGCGGCCGCAAGCGCCGCCTCGGTTCCGGCATGTCCGCCGCCAACTACAATCACATCAAAACGTTCAGGGGAATGCATTTCGATTTTGGTACAACGGGATTAAGCGAACCGGGAAAAGAGGGCGATTCTACGGCAAAATGAACCATGAGGGAAACGCGACCAGCGCGTTGCGGCGCTTTCGGTGGTCCATGGTTGCCCATGTTTCACGTGAAACACAAAGCCAGCCAGTCGCGAGCGGAGAAGCGTCAATCCGAACCGGTTCAATTACTTCCCGATGCAGAAGCGAGAAAATATCTCACCCAGCAGGTCGTCGGCAGTAAACTCCCCTGTAATCGACGACAGTGCAATCTGCGCAAGCCGCAATTCCTCCGCCAGCAACTCCAGCGGCTTCCCGCTCCCCGCCAGGTCATCCGCGTGAGTCAGATGCCCGGTCGCCTCGGACAAGGCAACCAAGTGTCGCTGTCGCGCCATGAACACCCCGCCCCCCGATTCCAGGTTCCACCCTGCCAGATCCAGCACCGCATCCCGCAGCGCTTCCATTCCCGCACCGGTTTTAGCCGATACATATATCTCTGTTTCCCCTGAGGATGTCGGCCCGTTCCACGCCGGAAGAGCGTGATCCATCAGATCGATTTTGTTATAGACATATACCCTTTGCAAGTTCGCTGGCAGACTCTCTATTATCAGACGGTCCTCTTGCGCAAGGCCTTCCCTGCAGTCAAGAACCACCAAAGCAAGCGCCGCCTTTTCAATGGCCGACCGCGTCCGCTCGATGCCGATGCTTTCAATCAGGTCTTCTGTTTCGCGTAACCCAGCCGTATCAACCACGTGCATCGGAACGCCTTTAATTTCTATCGGGCGTTCAATGGTATCGCGTGTCGTCCCAGGAACTTCGGTTACGATAGCGGCCTCCTCACCCGTCAGCTGATTCAGCAAACTCGATTTACCAACATTCGGCTTGCCAACCAATACAACTGAAACACCTTCACGCAACAGACTTCCCCTTCTGGCAGATAAAAAAACCTCATCCAGCCGACCCCTTATATCTCCAAGCCGTTCATCAATATGCGGTTGGGCAAGCACGTCGATGTCCTCCTCCGGGAAATCAAGCCAGGCCTCAACGATCATGCGCAGATCAGTGAGTCCACTTACAATTTCATGTATGAGGGACGAAAACTCACCATTCAGCGAGCGTAACGCAGAACGAGCTGCCTCCCGGGTTCCAGCATCGATGAGGTCTGCAACGCTTTCCGCTTGCGCGAGATCCAGCTTGTCGTTAAAAAAAGCGCGCAGCGTGAATTCCCCCGGCTCAGCCAGGCGCGCGCCCGCCGAAATACAGCTGGCAAGCAATAAGCTCATGACGATGGGACCCCCATGACCCTGAAATTCCAGCACATCTTCTCCCGTATACGAATGAGGTGCCGGAAAATAAAGGGCAATGCCCTGGTCAATCACTTGTCCATCTTCGTCCAGGAAATGACTTAGAGTTGCGTACCTTGGCTTGGGCATGGAGCCGACAACTTTCTCCGCCAATAATCTGAGGTCCCTGCCAGAGACGCGCACCACGCCTATTCCCCCGCGACCTGGGGGGGTGGAAACTGCCGCAATAATATCGGGGGCTGGGATCAAGGCAGGTACAGGGAGGGCCGCCACAGGCGCAATAGACGCAATAGAACGGGTTTGCGCTACGATCGAGCTTATACGCAACCGCAGAACATTTGCACTATCTCGTTACGCGGCTTTGTCTAGTCGTCGCGCTCAGGCAAGGGCGCCTGCAGCCCCCAGGCTTTTGCATTAAAACCGCGCGGACAACCGGGCAAGTCCTGTGCGAATCACCTTTTCTTGCTTAAAGCAGTCGTGGCCGCGGCACCCTCTATCATTCGGGTGATTTGCCACTGCTGGGCGATCGACAGTATGTTGTTGACCAGCGAGTACAGGACGAGTCCCGCAGGGAAGAAGAAAAAGAAGACGCTGAAGGCAAATGGCATGATCTGCATCACCTTTTGCTGAATCGGATCCGTCGCCGGCGGACTGAGCTTCGACTGGATGAACATCGAAACTCCCATGATGACCGGCAAGACATAATAAGGGTCCGGAACGGATAAATCCTGTATCCATAATGCAAACGGCGCATTACGGAGCTCGACGCTGGAAAGGATGACCCAATAAAGCGAGATGAAAACAGGTATCTGCACCACTATGGGGAGGCAGCCGCCCATGGGATTGATTTTTTCGGTCTTGTAGAACTGCATCATGGCTTCGTGCATGCGCTGCCGGTCATTCCCATGCTGCTCCCGCAGCCGCTGCAACTTCGGCGTCACGAGCCGAAGCTTGGCCATCGAGCGGTAGCCCGCAGCCGATAAGGGGAAAAAGGCGGCTTTGACCGACATGGTCAAAAGGATAATCGCAACTCCCCAGTTATCCGTCCAGGAGTGGAAGAACGACAACAGCCAGAAAAGCGGCGCCGCGATGACGGTGAGCCATCCATAATCAACCGTGAGGTCCAGCCCGGGCGCAATCGAGGCCAGCTTGCTCTGTTCCTCTGGCCCGGCGTAAAGGGGAACGTCGACGACCGCGGTCTTTCCCGGTTCGATCAAACCCACCGGCACGATCACGCCCGCTGAATACTGGTTTTCTGCCATGCGCTTGGCGTAATACTCGCGTGGCTGCTTATCCTTCGGCAGCCAGGCCGTCATGAAATAATGCTGCAGCATGGCTATCCAGCCATTGTCCGCGTTCTTCGGATAGCTTGCGTTACCCTTGTCCAGGGCGGAAAACTCGATTTTCTTGAATTTATCCTGCTCGGTGTAGACTGCCGCCCCCGTGTATGTCGGTATCATGAATATCGAACCGACGGGCGGCTTGCTGTCGCGCACAATCTGGAAATAGGAAAAAGGTTGAATCGGCGCTGCCCGATGATTGGAAACCTCGAAGCTGACATCGATGAGATATTTCCCACGATGAAATGTATAAACCTTGGTTACCTGCACCCCATCAGCTTCCGGCGCGGACAGCCTGATCTCGACCTTATCCTTGCCGGGTTCGAGACTGTACGTGCCAGCCTCCGCCGTATACTGCGTCTTGTGCGTGGGCAGACCTTCCCCAATCAGCCCCGACTGGGTCACGTAGAGCTGATCGCCTTGGCTCTCCAATAATGCAAAGGACTTGTTCTTGTCGTCCCGGTCAGGATAATTGAGCAATTCCAGGCGGCGCAGGTCACCGCCGGCGGTATCGATCTCCGCCGTGACCACGTCGGTCTTGACGACAATTTTCTCCCCGGATTCAAGAATGCTGGAAGGTCTCCCCGGGGTGATATTTTCAGCGCCAGGAGTGCTTGTACCGGCCTGCGTGGAAGAAAGTTTTTCGCCAGGAATCGGAGCTACATGCTCACCTGACTGACTGGATGACCCCTCAACTGCTGGTTTAGGCAAAGCCGCATACTGCTCTTTTTGCCAGGCCTCCCACAGGAACAGCATGGAGGTTGAAAAGATAAGGAAAAGTACGAGTTTTTGGGTATCCATGGTACTTGCAGTTTTATTTTTTGACGAAGCGCACGAGCTTCCCGGATGTCAACTAGGGAACGGGATCATCCCCGCCTTGACTCCACGGATGGCAGCGCATGATCCGCCAAATGCTCAGGCATGACCCTCGCATGGCCCCATGCCTGGCCAGCGCCTCACAGGCGTAATGCGAGCAGGAAGGACTGAAGCGGCATGAAGGGCCCAGAAAAGGGCTAAGGCAATATTGGTAGAGCTTGATGAAACCTATGATAATTTGCGACATCGCTGCAACTGAACCATGAGTTCGTCTGCTTCCGCCCTTATTCGCGGAGAATCATCCTGCATGGTGCGGCTTCGAAGCCGCACCACCAGATCAAGTCCTCCCAATTCATGCTGCCGCGCACGAAACGCCTCCCGCAGTAGTCGCTTCGTCCTATTGCGTCTTACAGACAAACGCTCTATTTTACCAGCGACTATCAGTCCTAAGCGAGACTGCGAAAGGCCATTGGGTTTAGCGAAAACCTGAAGCAATTCACTATTGGCGGAGCATCTGAATCGAAGGACCGAAGAGAATTCTTCGGGCTTGCGCAATCGGTGAGTTCGGGGAAAACGGATATTGATCCCTCACCCAAGGTTTTGGCAGTTCAAGCTACTGCCAGACGAACGCGCCCTTTGGCCCGGCGCGCGCGGATAACAGCCGCCCCACCAGTGGTTTTCATGCGCACCCTGAAACCATGGGTGCGCTTTCTTCGGGTGACGGAAGGTTGATAAGTGCGTTTCATGACGATTCTTCCTGAGGCCGTTGAATAACTCAACATTACAACTCTTTACGCGGCCTGCTGTCAACCGATATTTTTTCCTCACCCTGTGGATAAGTGCCTGGGAACAGTCTAGAATACGACTCACCCCGCTCCCGAAATTCCTTTTTTCTCCCAAGAGTATTTTCTCCAAGAGCAATTACGATCATGCCTGCAATGGATAACTTTTGGCGGTCTTGCGTCGGATATTTCGAGAAAGAACTGAGCGCCCAGCAATTCAACACATGGATCAAGCCGCTGCGCCTCCAGCCGGCAACGGGAGAGACTTCCGATCCGATTCTCATTGCCCCTAACCGCTTCGTCCTGCAGTGGATCAAGGATAATTTTCTCGCTCATATCGAGCGCATGGCTGAGCAGTATTTTTGCCGCACTGTTCGCTTCCAGCTGGCGCTTTCCGACCCGCTTTCCAACCATGTGGCCGCCAGTCCGGCTCCCGTAAACACGATCGCGCCTGCCCCATCATCCCGGGCCGATCTGGATGCTCCCGCAGTAGTCATAAAGAAGCCGAATGGCGACGCAAGGGAAAAAAATGCGAGCCGCCTGAATGCGTCATTCACCTTTGAAAACTTCGTTACCGGCAGGGCCAATCAATTAGCCCGCGCAGGCGCCATACAGGTCGCAGAGCGTCCGGGCGTCGCCTACAACCCTTTCTTTATTTACGGCGGTGTAGGGCTGGGAAAAACGCACCTCATACAGGCCATTGGCAATCTGGTGCTGGAGCATAATCGCTCCGCCAAGGTGAGGTATATCCACGCGGAACAGTATGTATCCGACGTTGTAAAAGCGTATCAGCACAAGGCATTCGACGATTTCAAACGCTACTACCACTCGCTTGATCTGCTGCTGATCGACGACATACAGTTCTTTGGAGGCAAGAACCGAACCCAGGAAGAATTCTTTTACGCTTTCAACGCGCTCATCGAAGCGCACAAGCAGGTCATTATCACCTGCGACTCTTATCCCAAGGAAATCTCGGGCATGGAAGAACGGCTCATTTCGCGCTTCGGCTGGGGTCTGACAGTGGCGGTGGAGCCGCCGGAACTCGAAATGCGGGTCGCCATCCTGCTCAAGAAAGCGCTGATGGAAAATATCATGCTGGATGAAAATGTGGCTTTTTTCATCGCCAAACACATACGTTCCAACGTGCGCGAGCTGGAAGGCGCCCTGAAACGGGTCGTCGCCTATGCCCGCTTCACGGGGCACGCGTTATCGCTGGATCTTGCGCGGGAAGCGCTAAAAGACCTGCTCGCAGTGCAGAACAGGCAGATTTCAATCGAAAACATCCAGAAGACAGTGGCCGATTACTATAAAATCAAGGTTGCCGAGATGTATTCAAAAAAACGTTCCCGCGTTGTTGCACGGCCCCGGCAAATGGCCATGGCAATATCCAAGGAACTGACCCCCCTCAGCCTGCCCGATATCGGCGAAGCGTTCGGAGGCAGGGACCATACAACCGTTCTCCACGGGTATCGGAAAATCGCCGAACTGCGCGCGTCCGACCCGGCAATCAATCGCGACTTCAATACACTGTTACACATTCTCCGCGGCTGATTTCCCCTTGATAAGAAAAGGACAAAATGGGGATAACTCGGACTCTTAGTCTTCCGGCCGTTTCTGCTCACAAATAATCCACAGGCAATACCTCGACAATACAGGCCCAAAATAGCACCCAAGCTGTTGAGATTGCGCCAGTTTGCAGATTCATACCGGAGTTGTTCCAAGACTATTAACGATTATTGGGGTTATATAACATGAAATTAATACAAACCGAGAGAGACATATTGCTCAAGCCCCTCCAGGTTGTGACGGGCATCGTGGAACGCCGGCATACGCTGCCGATACTCTCCAACGTGCTCATTGAGCGAAAAGACGACAGGATTTCCTTTGTTGCAACAGACCTCGAGATCCAGATAACGACCAGCGCGCAGGATGGGGCGACTGCTAGCGAAGACCACGGCGTGACTGTCGCCGCGAAAAAGCTTCAGGACATATTGCGCGCGCTTCCTGATAAAACGCAGGTAGCTCTTGAAACCGAAGGGTCTCGGCTGCATGTGAAAGCGGGAAAAAGCCGCTTCCATCTCCAGACGCTTCCCGTCGAGGATTTCCCAAAATTTCCGGCAGGAAGCGAGCCCCAGGAGAAAATAACCTTAAAACAGAAGGAGTTGAAGCATCTGTTGTCAATGGTTCAGTATGCGATGGCCCAGCAGGATATCCGCTATTATTTGAATGGTTTGCTCCTGCTTACGGAAGACCATCAATTGAAGGTTGTTGCGACCGACGGCCACCGCCTCGCGTTCGCGGTGATGCCGCTTGAGGCCGGCGAGGAGAATCCGGAAGCAAGAAGGGAAGTGATTCTGCCGCGCAAGGTCGTCCTCGAGTTGACGCGGCTCTTGAACGACACGGACGAGCCGGTCACCGTGGAGATGCTGCAAAACCAGGTACGTTTCACCTTCGGAGCCGTTGTACTGGTCACCAAGGTGGTGGATGGAAAATTTCCTGATTACAACCGCGTCATTCC
>DASSHJ010000188.1:0-3337 GCA_035692965.1 Nitrosospira sp.
TCATCAATCCACACCTGTACCAGCGAAAAATCCCGTTCTGCTTGCGGCAGCTCATCGAGCCGGCGCCCTGCTTTCTTCATTTGTTCATATTCCAGCAACCGGCGCACCAACTCCGCGCGGGGGTCGCCGGCCTCGTCTTGGGGCGGTTCCGCAGGCTTGGGCAGAAGCATGCGCGATTTAATTTCAATCAACATCGCCGCCATCAAGAGGTATTCCGCGGCAAGTTCCAAGCGGTTTGCACGCATCATCTCGATATAGTCGAGGTATTGCCGGGTGAGTTCGGCCATGGGAATATCCAGCACATCCAGGTTGTGCTTGCGAATAAGATAAAGCAGAAGATCGAGCGGCCCTTGAAATGTATCGAGAAACACTTCAAGCGCGTCCGGGGGAATGTATAGATCCCGGGGTATTTCCGTAATTGCCTCGCCATGGATTCTCGCGATCGGGTTGCCGGCAGCAGGATCGGATGGATGAGTCATCCTGACACTATCCAGTTCAGCTTGTGGTATAGGCACGGTAGTTCTTAGGGGTGGGGCTCGCTTGAAGCTGCAAGTTCCAGATCTGCTCAAATCTCACGAATAGTCCAGCCCCATCGCCTCCCTGACCTCGCGCATCGTCTCGTCAGCCAGCTTGTCTGCTCTCTCGCACCCGTCGGCAATAATGCTGCGCACCAACGTCGGGTCCTCCTCGTATATCTGGGCACGCTCGCGCATCGGGCCTTGCTCTGCGAGAATCGCGTCGATAACCGGCTGCTTGCAGTCCAGGCAACCTATCCCTGCCGTGATGCAACCGTTATAGGCCCATTCCTTGATTTCCGGGCTGGAATAAACCAGATGAAACTGCCATAAAGGACATTTGTTGGGATCGCCTGGATCGTTGCGCCGAACTCTCGCCGGGTCGGTCGGCATCGTTCTGATTTTTTTTATGACGCTGGCCGGTTCTTCCAGCAAATTGATCGTGTTGTTATATGACTTCGACATCTTCTGGCCATCCAGCCCCGGCATTTTCGATTCCGGCGTCAGCATCGCTTCCGGTTCGGACAGGATCATTTTACCGCCGCCTTCCAGATATCCGAACAGTCTTTCCTGGTCTCCCAGGCTCAAATTTTGCTGCGCATCGAGCAGCGATTTTGCCGCGGCCAAAGCTTCCTCATCCCCCTGTTCCTGGTAGCGATTGCGCAGTTCCCGGTAAACTCTCGATTTTTTCGACCCCAGCTTCCTGATCGCCAATTCCGCTTTTTCACGAAACCCCGGGTCCTTGCCAAAGACATGATTGAAGCGGCGTGCAATCTCCCTTGTGAGCTCGATATGCGGTACCTGGTCCTCGCCTACCGGCACGCGGGTAGCCCGGTAGACGAGAATATCTGCGCTCTGCAGCAGGGGGTAGCCGAGAAAACCGAATGTGCTCAAGTCCTTTTCCGCGAGCTTCTCCTGCTGGTCTTTATATGAGGGCACTCTTTCAAGCCATCCAAGCGGCGTAATCATGGAAAGGAGGACATCAAGTTCCGCATGCGCTGGTATGCGCGACTGGATGAATAAAGTTGCCTGCGCGGGGTCCACCCCGGCTGCAAGCCAGTCGATCACCATATCCCACACGTGCTGCTCGATCACCTCAGGGGTATCGTAATGGGTAGTGAGGGCATGCCAATCCGCAACGAAGAACAGGCATTCGAACTGATGTTGCAATTCAATCCAGTTCTTCAGCACCCCATGATAATGGCCCAAGTGCAGGCCGCCAGTAGGCCGCATGCCTGAAACAATTCGATCAGCGAACATTCATTAATCCTTACTCGATCCTCATGAGTTTATTCATTCAGCAGTGACTTATTCAGTTCCCAAACCGAAAAACCAGGCCACCATACGAATCCCAATGGCGATAAAGGGACCGATAATCGCGCCGAGTACTCCCGTCAGCAACAGCAACAGCAAAATCATGAATCCATACGGCTCGATCCTGGCAAAGCTTTGCGCCATCCGCATCGGGAGAAGGCTTACTGCAATGCGCCCTCCGTCAAGTGGCGGTAAGGGCAGCAGATTCAGCACCATCAGCACGATATTGATCTTTATCCCCGCCTCGCCCATTAATATCATTGGCCGAGCCAGGTCGCTTTCGGACATTGCGAGTCCCACCCTGATCACCAGACCCCACAGCAAGGCCATGAACAAATTGGCGCCCGGGCCCGCAAGGGCAACCCATAACATGTCCTGCTTGGGCCTTCGCAAGGCCGAAAAATTGACGGGTACCGGTTTGGCCCAGCCAAACAGGATCCCGCCCAGTAACAGCGTGGCTAACGGAAGAAGAATGGTACCTAGAGGATCGATATGCCGGATCGGGTTCAGGCTGACGCGCCCCTGAGCATAGGCGGTGAGATCGCCGAAATGCTTGGCGACATAGCCGTGGGCCGCTTCATGCAGGGTAATCGCAAAGATGACCGGTAGCGCATAAATTGCGATAGTCTGGATAATGTTATCCATGGGAAAACCCGAAAGGAGCAAGACTCCCCCTACCTTGCCGCACCAGCTCGGGAGCATTCCCGGTCAAATCAATTATCGTGCTCGTTTCCACTCCACATGCTCCGGCATCGAGTACAAGATCCACGTGGTGCTCCAGGCGTTCGCGAATCTCAGAGGGATCGTTAAGGGGCAGCTCCTCACCGGGCAGGATCAGTGTAGAACTTAGCAGCGGCTCGCCCAACTCGGACAGCAGTGTCTGCACGACCGGGTGATCAGGAATCCGGACGCCAATGGTATTGCGCTTCGGGTGCTGCAACCGGCGGGGCACCTCGCGCGTCGCCTGGAATATAAAGGTGTAGCAACCGGGCGTGCATGCCTTCAGCAGTCTGTACTGGAAATTGTCGAACCGGGCGTAGTGCGAGACTTCCGTCAGATCCTTGCACATCAGGGTAAAGTGGTGATGTTCGTCCACTTGGCGAATTGCGCGCATACGGCCCATTATACTTTTGTCGCCCAAATGGCCGCCAAGCGCGTAGCATGAATCTGTAGGATATACGATCAGCCCTCCGTCCCTGATGATGGCCGCGGCTTGTCTTATCAAGCGGGGCTGTGGATTATCAGGATGTACTGAAAAAAATTGAGCCACTCAGGGGAGGTTTCTGGTTTGGTTCTTTTTCGGCGCGAAATTCAGGCTTCCGCCTCGCACCGTGGCAATAGAGAGCCGGAGGTTCGTGCATCCGTACATCCGAGGCAGAGGCGGACAAAGGCAGGACTGAATGGCGAGGCGTAGCGATGCAATGGCGATCCCTCGGGACGGCTGCGTCCCATCATGCCGTTCCCTTCCAGTCATGCCATACCGGGACGCAATGGGCGGGGAGTTCAGG
>DASSHJ010000189.1:0-8780 GCA_035692965.1 Nitrosospira sp.
CCAGCCCGGATTTGTTGCGCTGCTCTGCCGCCATCTAAAGACTGGAGGGTATATTCATGTCGCGACCGATTGGGAGGAGTACGCAGAGCAGATACTGGAAGTGTTGGACCGGGAGCCGCAACTTAACAACACGGCTGCGAGTTATGCGTCGCGGCCGGAATACCGGCCACTGACAAGGTTTGAACAGCGCGGCCTGAAGCTGGGCCACAACGTGCGAGACCTGATATTTCGGAAAAATTAGACGAAAGCGTTCATGCAGCTCTACGTCCGGCTCTTCTGTGGAAGAAATATCTGCAACAGATCGTTCAGGAAGCGCTTCCCCGTAAGGGTGGGTGCAATACGACGGTAATCGCGCTCTATTAAGCCTCCCCGCTCCGCTTCATCAAGCTGGCGCTGGATTGCAGTAATTGGCACTCCGGTTCGCTCGACAAAAGTTTCAGCCGCAAAGCCGGTCGTAAGACGAAGCGCATTCATCATGAATTCAAATATCCGGTCGCTCCGCGTAACTTCATGCTGTTCCATGATCAGGGCTGCGGAATCGGACATGCCGGATGCAGCTCTGGAAAGATATTCTTTGGGCTGTTTGTAGCGAACCTGACGGATAATTCTCTCGCGAAAGCTGATCTTGCTGTGCGCGCCAGCCCCGACGCCCAGGTAATCACCGAACAGCCAATAGTTCATGTTATGGCGTGATTCTCGTCCAGACTGGGCAAATGCGGAAGTTTCGTAGTTGACGTAACCATTTTCCCTGAGGGTTTGCTCGATCATTATCTGCATTTCCGCCGCGAGGTCGTCGTCAGGCAGTGTGGGGGGATACCGGTGAAAGAGCGTATTGGGCTCAACCGTCAGGTGATACGCGGAAATATGGGAGACCCCCGAGGAAACCCCGGTTTCGATGTCGCTGCGCGCTTCATCAAGTGACTGATCGGGCAAGCCATACATGAGATCGAGGTTCACATTATCGAAATTCTTCTGGGCAATTTCTATTGCCCGGCGGGCATCGTCGCCATCATGTATCCGGCCTAGCGCCTGAAGATGCCGGGAGTTGAAGCTCTGGATTCCCACCGATAACCGATTGATGCCCGCGCTGCGAAAATCCGCGAACTTTTGAGCTTCGAAAGTGCCGGGGTTTGCCTCCAGCGTTACCTCGGCAAGCAACTCCACCGTCAACAGGGCGCGAGCAGCCGAAAGGATGGCGTCAATTGATTGGGCGCTAAACAGGCTCGGCGTGCCGCCTCCAAAGAATACGCTTACTACGTTGCGACCCCAGACAGTGGGAATCGACTGTTCGAGATCGCTTACGAGGGCCGCAACATACTCCTCCTCCGGCAAATCGGGAACCCGTCCACGAACTTCATGCGAATTGAAATCACAATAAGGACACTTTCTCACGCACCAGGGTATATGGACATAGAGACTCAGGGGCGGCAGAGACTTTAGCCGCGGTGCTTGTGAAGCGGATAAGGAGGCGAGAGAAACAGTGGATGACATGGCAGTCCGGCAGTTTTTCTAAAGTGGAATACAGTGGAAAAGGCGCTGTTTCAGTTAATCACTGCGACGATCCACATTCTGCGTCCCGTCCACAAAAAAAGCTCAGAGAGTTTCTTCCCTGATTCGTTCGATCAGCCGCGCCAGCGCTTTTCCCCGATGGCTGATTCGATTTTTTTGCTCCATCGGAAGTTCCGCTGCAGTTTGCCCTAACGCCGGGAGAAAAAAATAGGGATCGTAGCCAAACCCGCCCTGTCCCCGTGGTTCCATCACGATTTCCCCGTGCCAGCACCCATCGGCAATAATCGGCTGGGGATCGACCGGATGGCGAACGAGTACAATCACGCAATAATAGTGGGCCCTGCAATCCGCCTGGTTTTGGAGTGCGGAAACCAGTTTCAGGTTGTTTCGCTCATCAGATCTGGGTTCGCCGGCATAGCGCGCCGACAGTACGCCGGGACTGCCGTTCAGGGCGTTGACACAGATCCCCGAGTCATCGGCCAGGGAAGGGAGTCCGGTGAACTCGGATGAGTGCCGGGCTTTCGTGAGCGCATTCTCCACGAAAGTGGAATAGGGCTCGTCAGTTTCGCTGACATTAAACGCGGACTGGGGCATCGCTTCGATTCCCAAGGGCGCCAGCAGATGGCTAATTTCCCGCAATTTGCCTGCGTTGCTGCTCGCTATAACCAGCTTCCTCATATCTTTCATGAACGCCGGTTCGACATCACGCGGATGCCAATGCCTTTTTTTGAAGCTCGATCAGCTCTCGTATGCCCTGCTGTGCCAGATCGAGCATCGCATTCAGGTCATCGCGAGTAAATGGCATACCCTCAGCAGTTCCCTGCATTTCGACGAAACCCGAATTGCCTGTCATGACGACATTCATATCAGTATCACAGCGGGAATCCTCTTCGTAGTCGAGATCGAGAACTGGAGTGCCTTCATAGACGCCGACCGAGACGGCGGCAACGTGCGAAAGGATGGGGGTCGCCAGTATCATCTGGCGGCGCATCAGCGTGTCCACCGCATCATGCAGCGCGACAAAAGCGCCCGTAATACTCGCAGTCCGGGTGCCTCCATCCGCCTGGATGACGTCACAATCGATCTGTATGGTTCGTTCACCCAGTTTCGTCAGATCCACTACTGAACGCAGGGCTCGCCCAATCAAGCGCTGAATCTCCATGGTACGCCCTGATTGCCTGCCTTTCGCCGCTTCACGCTGCATGCGCTCCCCGGTCGAACGCGGAAGCATCCCATACTCAGCAGTAAGCCAACCCTGGCCTTTTCCCTTGAGAAACGGGGGGACGCTCTCGTCTATGCTCGCCGTGCATACGATTTTCGTATCGCCGCACGCGATCAGGACCGAACCTTCGGCATGTTTGGTGTAATGGCGGATTATCTCGACGGGACGAAGCTGAGCGGAAGAACGGCGGCTTGGGCGCATGGCGGAAATCGGTTTTTTATAACGGAAGATCGGAGTTCCTGGTCTCGATTACAGACGATCGCAGCAAGCTGCCTGGCAATTCGAGGGAGAGTGCGGGCTGCGGGCCCACTATGGCATAATCTGCTCTGCGGATGAACTCATTATTTTAACGCATAGGGAAATGGCGAGCAGGCGAAGTTAACCATGATCTACAGTATGACTGGTTACGCCATGGTTACCAGGGAATTGCCACAGGGCTCACTCAACCTGGAGCTGCGCTCTGTCAACAACCGGTATCTCGACATTCAGTTCCGGCTGCCGGACGAGCTTCGTTCGCTTGAAGCGGCGATGAGGGAATTTCTCGTCTCCCGGCTGAATCGGGGAAAAGTCGAGTGCAGGATCAATTTTTCTCGGCTACCGGAAAGTGACGATCTGCAGCTTATCAATTCGAACCTGCTCCAGAAGCTACTGGAACTGGATCGAACCGTCAGGGCTGCGCTCCCCGAAGCAAGGGGATTGGAAGTCGCAGACATCCTTCGCTGGCCAGGTATCCTGGGAGGAACTCCCCAAACGCTGGAGAATCTACGCGAGCCTTGCATTGACCTGCTTCAGGCGGCATTGGACGATTTTGCAGCTTCCAGATCCCGGGAGGGAGAGAAGCTCAAGGCTGTGCTGCTGGAGCGTATATACAGGATGCGTGAGCTCGTTAGTAACGTCGCTCCGCGTATCCCTGCCTTGCTCGCTGCCTTCCAGGAAAAATTAAAGGCACGCCTGCAAGAAGCGATGATAAATTGCGATGATGAGCGTATCCGCCTGGAACTTGGCCTATTTGCAAGCAAGATCGACGTGGATGAAGAACTGTCGCGCCTGACCGCTCATCTTGAAGAGGTAGAGCGCATATTGTGCAGAGGGGGGGCAATTGGAAAGCGCCTCGATTTCCTGATGCAGGAGCTCAATCGCGAAGCCAATACGCTTGCGGCAAAATCGGTCGATGCCGAGGTATCGAAAATATCGGTCGAGCTTAAAGTATTAATCGAACAGATGCGTGAACAGGTGCAAAACATCGAATGAGGTTTCGGCCACCCCTATCTCGGAAGGAGAAAGGCGGATTCCTTCACCGCCTGTGTGGCATTTATTGAAGGTGGGTTTGTGAAGGAGCGCACAATGCAGGAACCCATGCTGTGGAATAAGCTGGACTAAGCGGCAATCTGGTTGAGTCAGACGAAGTGAAAGGCATGGACAGTTATCAAGTATTGAAAGCTGCGATAAGCTATCCTAAACCTCTTCGCCGGAGCAGACCTCAGAAAACCTACTTAAAGGTCATCATGCCTAAAGATACTGTTTTTGGCGTGACCGGTGCAATAACCCTGACAGCCTGAAGCGGTTCACTTTTCGTAGCGTGCCAGGCAATCAAAACCCTCAGCTCAAAAGTCTGGGGGTTTTGTTTTTCCTGGTTGAAAGAGTGCAGACGCCTGCATTTTCTTGATGTTTTTATTTTTAGGAATATCATGGGTAGTCAGGTTTATAAGGAAATACCGATGCGCGAATATAAAATTACCTTTATCCCAATTAACCCTGCTGAGGCTCCAGTCGGCCCGGTAATTGTTACGGGGTCATCACTGGATGAAGCATGTCATAAGGCGGTCGAGAGATTGAAGAATGAGAACCCGAGCCGCCCATATGATGCAAAGGATTACAAGCCGTTCCCTCAAATTAGCTGGCAAGAACTGCCGGAATAAATCGCGGGGTTGGAGTCCGATTATCTATTCCAGCGATGATTTCTGCCAAACGGATACCGCCGGTTGACATGTACGCCGGTTGACATGTACCCCTGCGTATACCTTTAGCAAAGGTTGAGTAATACAAAGCCAATAGGGATAAGCGTTTGATGACTCTAGTTCTTGTTCAGGTGCATCGAATAGTTCCCGAGAGATGATTCCCCATGAGCGACTTCTCGCATGTTGTGTGTCCCAACTGCCAAGCTATCAATCGTGTTCCCGAGCAGCGGCTTGACCAGCATCCCAATTGTGGACAGTGCCATCAGCCTCTCTTCACCGGGCACCCCGTAGAACTTACCCAGGCGAGCTTCGCCAAGCACCTGGACCGTGACGACATTCCTCTATTGGTTGACTTTTGGGCGCCCTGGTGCGGCCCATGCAGGGCAATGGCCCCTGCATTCGCGCAAGCAGCGGCAATCCTTGAGCCACATGCTCGCCTGGCCAAAGTAAACACCGATAACGAACAGGCTCTAGGGGCGCGCTACAATATCCGGAGTATTCCCACGCTTATCCTGTTCAGGAGCGGGCGCGAGGTGGCGCGCCAGGCCGGAGCAATGGGAGCTCAGGATATCGTCCGGTGGGTGCAATCACATCAGCGCTGAACTTTTTAACTTATGGAGCGGGGAGTCGAACGGGACTGCGAGGGAGTTGCGGGAGCTGATCACCACATTGCTTTGGGATATATCATGACAGCTACGCCGGGCAGCCTGTTTATCGTCAGTGCTCCATCGGGCGCGGGAAAGACCAGTCTCGTCAAGGCAATGCTTCGATCCGGCGTTGATCTGAGCCTTTCAGTATCCCATACCACTCGGCCTGCCCGATCCCAAGAAGTCGAAGGGAGGGATTACTATTTTGTGAGTCGGGAGAATTTCGAGGAAATGCAGAGAAACGGCGAGTTTCTTGAAAGCGCTCAAGTCTATGGAAACTATTACGGCACCTCCAAAAAATGGATCGATGAGGCGATTGCATCCGGACGTGACGTATTGCTGGAAATCGATAGTCAGGGTGCTCGGCAGGTGCGCCAGGTTTTTCCTCAAGCTGTCAGTCTCTTTGTCCTGCCTCCCTCGCTGCAAGTGCTGGAATTACGCCTGAGAAGCCGGGCTCAGGACAGTCTCGAATCCATCGCCCGGCGCCTCGCCGCAGCTCGCGACGAGGTCAGCCATGTTGGCGAGTATGACTATGTTATTATCAACGAGACCTTGGAGCAGGCAGCACAGGACTTTAAATCGGTTGTTCAAGCCGAGCGGTTGAGACTCGCAAAGCAACTGGTCCGGCACCGCGATCTCCTGGAACAATTTTGAAGCGTTACTGATCATAGTCATTATACGGCTTTGGATCAGCGGTAGCGTTACGCAAGGCTTTGGTTTATAGCTTCTCTTATGGTTGCCCTTGATCCAAGGCGCGTTCTATACTGTTATTTCTTATGCATTGACGGGGGTATTTTCATGGCGCGCATTACAGTTGATGATTGTTTAAAAAGAATTCCCAACCGTTTCGATATGACGTTGGCCGCGACTATCAGGGCAAGGCAGCTTTCGATCGGCGGTACTCCCATGGTGGAACCGGCAAGAGACAAGCCTACCGTAATCGCATTGCGGGAAGTCGCCCAAGGTAAAATCGGACCTGACATTCTTACAACCGGCGCTCTTTGAGACATCCCGCCATCTGTCGAAGCCTGCTCTGAAAGCGTTACCGCGCCAGCCAGCCTCACCGGACAACCAGGCAATATCATGCCGCACTGACTTATCCCGATAACTTCTCAAGCAAGGGTGCTTTGAGCTGAGATGAAGGAAACGACCATGCAAGTGAGAAGTTTGCCGAATTCCTCTGCTACTTCGCCCGAGGCCGGGTTCCTGTTCAGCGAACTGTCGAGCTACCTGAAGCGAGAGGATGTTTACGAGCTTCAGAACGTATACCTTTTCAGCAAGAGCGCTCATTCAGGCCAGTTCCGCCAATCGGGGGAACCTTACATTTCTCATCCGCTGGCGGTAGCCAGCATACTGGGCAAATTGCGTCTGGATACTCAGACGCTTGCGGCAGCCCTGCTTCATGACGTGATGGAGGATACGCACGTCTCGAAATCCGAGATCAGCGACAGGTTCGGAAAACCGGTCGCGGAGCTCGTCGATGGGGTTTCAAAACTCGACAAGATTGAATTTCAGAGTTACGCGGATGCGCAAGCGGAGAATTTTCGCAAGATGCTTCTGGCAATGGCGCAGGATGTCCGGGTGATACTCATCAAGCTGGCCGACCGGCTGCACAACATGCGCACGCTGGAGGCAATGCGCCCCGAGAAGCGGCGGCGCATTGCGCGCGAAACCATGGAAATTTACGCGCCCATTGCCAACCGGCTAGGGCTCAACAATATCTACCACGAATTGCAGGATCTAAGCTTTCGCTACGCTTTTCCCACGCGCTATCGCGTTCTCGCCAACGCCACCAAGGCGGCACGTGGTAACCGGCGCGAAATGGTTACCAAGATTCTTGAAGCAATGAGACAGCGCCTGAAAACTGCAGGGCTGGATGCAGAGGTCAGTGGGCGTGAAAAGCAGCTTTATAGCATTTACAAGAAAATGGCGGAAAAACACCTCACCTTTTCAGAGGTGCTCGATATCTACGGCTTTCGCGTCATCGTCAAGGACGTGCCTTCCTGTTACATTGCCCTGGGCGCTTTGCATAGCCTCTACCATCCCATTCCGGGAAAATTCAAGGACTATATCGCCATTCCAAAAGCGAATGGCTACCAGTCGTTGCATAGTACCTTATGGGGACCGTTCGGCACCCCACTCGAAGTCCAGATACGCACCCCGGAAATGCACCGTATTGCCGAGGCCGGCGTGGCGTCGCACTGGCTTTACAAGAGTTCTGATGCGGACCTCAACGATCTGCACATAAAAACCAACCAGTGGCTACAAAGTCTGCTGGAAACCCTCAGCGACTCCTCCGATTCCCTGGAATTCCTGGAACACATCAAGGTAGACCTTTTCCCGGGCGAAGTCTACGTGTTCACGCCGCAAGGAAAAATCCTCGCGCTTCCCAAGAATTCTACTGCCGTCGATTTCGCCTACGCGGTGCATACCGATATCGGGGATTGTTGTGTGGCTGCAAAAATCAACGGGGAGAGTGCGCCTCTGAGAACGGCCCTGAAAAGCGGCGACCAGGTCGAAATCGTGACGGCGTCGCATGCAAAACCCAACCCTGCCTGGCTGAACTACGTAGTGACGGGCAAGGCTCGCTCTCACATCCGGCGTTTTCTCAAGACAATGCAATACGAAGAGTCAGCGCGGCTCGGGGAGCGCCTGCTCAATCAGGCGCTCGCCTCTCTCAGGATTGATCCCCAGAACATCACCTTAGCTCAGTGGGAAAAGCTTGCCCGGGAGAGCGGCGCCAAATCGAAGCAGGACCTTCTTGCGGACATAGGGCTTGGAAAGCACCTGCCTGCTGTGATTGCAAGAAGGCTGGGTTCACCCGTAGAGTCAGTTTCCGGCGCAACAACAAACATCGATGTCATTACGATACTCGGCACGGAAGGCATGGCAGTGCAGTTTGCGAAATGTTGCCGGCCGATACCGGGAGACCCGGTCGTCGGCTTTATAAAGAAAGATCAAGGGCTCGTAATTCATATCGATGATTGCCCCGCTATTCCCAAAAACAGGGGCCACTCGGATAACTGGCTGGACGTGGCCTGGGGTAAAAACATTACGAGGCAGTTCGAAACGAGCATCCGGCTGATGGCGGCCAACAAGCGGGGAGTACTGGCGAGAGTGGCGGCTGGGATTGCAGACTCCGGTTCGAATATTGACAACGTCGCAATGGAGGGCGATGGGGCGTACACGACGATGACTTTCGCACTGCAAGTCCGCAACCGTCTTCATCTGGCCCAAGTAATGCGCACATTGAGGCGTATTCCGGAAGTGGAGAGAATCATCCGGGTAAAGGGAAGTTAATAAAGGGAAGTTAAAGGAGAGAGGTGAGGGGAGAAAGCGGAAACTACCACCTTCCCTCCCTCGCTTGTGGGGGAGGGGCGGGGGGAGAGGGCAGGCTCGCGCGGAGCATGAGAGATCAGCGAAAGCATCTCCATGTGGTTCGCC
>DASSHJ010000190.1:0-7291 GCA_035692965.1 Nitrosospira sp.
GGCGCTAAACGGACGCTATTTTCCGTTGCGAAGTGAGCTGCCTGAGTGTTCGATATTGATAACTCATCATAGATGGCTCTAATGAAATATCTACTGCCTTAAGGTTGTTCGACATACGACTCCAATGCCGCAGGCCCGCGACCGGATCGCGATGACCTTTCTGCAGCCGCATGCCAGTATCCAGAACTGCGAGGATATTTCTACCAATAACGTCTACAGAAACGAGACGCAGCCCACCAAGCCATATCCTCATTGAGCGCAGCACTATTGCGGGAATTATTTTCCAAAAAATCGGGAAGATGGCCGGAAGGCGGTTGTATACTTCACAAAGCAGAGCTGTTCTCTTGATGCAATTTGCCGGCCTGCAGGAATTGCACTACTTCCCCATCTGGTCTTGTCCAAACGTCGTTTTGCTCCACCTATACTGCCTATAATCATCCGGAATAAATAATGCTGATCGGACTGCCCAAGGAAACAAAAGACCACGAAACGCGGGTCGGAATGACCCCCAGCACGGTAAGAGCGCTGACACGCAGCGGGCATGAGGTACGGGTACAGCGGGGGGCCGGCGAGGGTAGTTTTCTTGCGGATGAAGAATACGTTGCTGCAGGAGCGGTAATTGTTCCTCAGGCTGAGGACGCCTGGGCGGCGCACATGGTAGTAAAGGTCAAGGAGCCCACACCCGCCGAATATCGTTACCTTCATCAGGGAATGATTCTTTTTACTTACCTTCACCTGGCTTCGGATAAAGCGCTGACCTGTGCCCTCGTCGATACCCGCGTTACCGCCATTGCTTATGAAACCGTACAGACCGAAGCAGGGAAACTGCCGTTGCTGACGCCCATGAGCGAAGTTGCGGGACGAATGGCCGTTCTGGTTGGGGCAACATATCTGCAAAGAACGCATGGCGGTCGCGGCGTACTGCTGGGAGGGGTGCCGGGAGTCGAATCCGCGAATGTGGCGATTCTCGGCGGCGGCATCGTCGGCACGAATGCTGCACGCATCGCAGTGGGCTGCGGCGCACAGGTGACTCTCCTCGATGTGAATCATGATCGCCTGAAATACCTGGATGACATATACCGGGGTCAGTTGCAGACACGTTTCAGCGATGAATACAACCTTGAAGACGCTGTGTTCAATGCGGACCTCGTGATTGGCGCGGTACTGATTCCCGGTGGGCGGGCGCCCTGGCTGATTACGGCAGGAATGCTGCCAAAGATGAGGAAAGGTTCGGTAATTGTCGATGTGGCGGTCGATCAGGGAGGATGCGTCGAAACGACGCGTCCCACGACGCACAGCAACCCCACGTACGAGATCGATGGCGTGGTGCATTACTGCGTGGCGAATATGCCAAGTGCAGTTCCCCGTACCAGTACATTTGCTTTGAATATACAGACAGCAATGTATACGGTTCTTCTTGCGAATGAAGGACTCGATGCGGTGCGAAAAAACCGCGCGCTTCAATTCGGATTGAATACGTACGGCGGATCGGTGACCTATCCTGCCGTCGCAACCGAATTCGGGATGAAATATACTGAACCATTGGAGGCTTTGGCAGGGGGCGATTAAAAGGGGCCCTGAAGGGGTGATTAACATCGGGGTCCAATAAAATGGACCGCTGAATATTGGCACAGGAGAGAAGCAAGATGAAAATCAGATATTTCCCGTTTTTTGCGGTATTGGTCGCCCCATTTTTCACGGCTGGGCAGGCCGCTTTAGCCAATGTGGGTATCGCTTTCGATTATCGATATGACAGTTCGGGTTTTTTCACCGGCGCGAACAGCGGGCGGCAAAATTTGCTGGAGTCCGCGGCATCCGTGTTCGAGAATCGTTTTCAGGACAATCTGACTGAAATCACTTCATCCGGATCGAACCAATTCACCGCCAAGCTTTTCGAGCCAGATAACGGCAAGAACATCAGCATTCCGGATTTCAGCGTGGCTGCCGGCAAAATAACTGTCTTCGTGGGAGCCTATGATCTCGGGAGAACGCTCGCGGTGGGTGGATCCGGAGGTTCCAGCGCCACGGGATCAGAAGATTTCGTCAATAATGCCCTTGGTCGCGGGCAGGCCGGAGCATTATCCGCGGTGAAGACGGACTTTGGGCCGTGGGGTGGCTCGATGTCTTTCAATAGCAATGCAAACTGGTATTTCGATCCCGATGCCCGCACCGATGAATCCTTTCCTGGCAAATACGATTTTTATTCAGTGGCTGTACATGAGTTGGCCCATGTCCTAGGTTTTGGAGGTTCCGCATCATTCGAGAACCTGGCCTCAAGCGGCGTCTTTACCGGTTCGAGCGTGCAAGGTCTGCTAGGGTACGCTCCGCCGGTGACCACCGACGGGCACTGGGCACGGGGGCTGAGCTATCTCGGGCAGGAGGCTGCGATGGGTCCCGACATAGGAGCCAATGAGCGGCAGCATTTTACCGCCCTCGATTATGCTGCCATGAAGGATACCGGCTGGCAGGTTTCGCCAATACCCGAGGCGGAAACCTGGTCCATGTTGCTTGCCGGACTGAGTTTGCTTGGTTGGCGGCTTCGTTCTCCACGTTCAAACCGGGACATTACGAGCCGCGCTTGAGCCGCCCCAGGCGGACCACATGGGCTCGTCTGCTGGAGTGCGTTATAATCGCACCTCAGGATCATGCTCAGCGAGAAAAGCTCGGCACTAATTTTTGAACTCATCGGATTGAGAATACCCTCGGAAATCACTCTTTCATGACGGCGAAACGCCGTAACCAGAAGCACTGCCTTCACAAATTCCGCGTCCCCGCACTGGATTGCCCCAGAATATTGGGGGATGGGACTACCCCTGCCGCACCCGTAGTTTCCTCCACCCATGCCTCATAGTATTTCCCTGATCACCACTATTGCCGTCAGTTTCGGGCTAGCCCTACTGATGGGGTTGATTGCCAATCGGCTTAAGCTTCCCGTATTGGTGGGATACCTGACTGCTGGCGTCATCCTTGGATCGCACACACCGGGCTTTGTCGCGGATATGGAACTATCCGGGCAACTGGCTGAAATCGGGGTCATCCTGCTCATGTTCGGCGTTGGACTTCATTTTTCACTGGACGATCTGCTGGCTGTGCGGCGCATCGCATTGCCCGGCGCCGTCGTCCAGATCGCGGTTGCGACTGCCCTGGGAGCGGCTGTTTCGCACATGTGGGGATGGAATACAGGGGTCGCGATCGTGTTTGGGGTAGCCCTGTCCACGGCAAGCACCGTCGTGCTGCTTCGGGCGCTGGAGCAGCGTGGATTGCTCAAATCGGTAAACGGAGCGATCGCGGTTGGGTGGCTAATTGTTGAAGATCTTGCAATGGTCCTAGTGCTTGTTCTACTCCCGCCCCTTTCGGGCTGGCTCGGCGGAAATCCAGACGCAGGGTCCGGCGCACCTGATTTCAGCCTGTTGACCACTCTCCTGCTTACCTTTGGCAAGGTAGCGGTTTTTATCGCTCTCATGCTCGTGGTCGGTAAACGTGTTTTCCCCTGGCTGCTGTGGCACGTGGCTAGCACCAATTCGACGGAACTCTTCATTTTGAGCGTGATAGCCGTGGCAATTGGCATTGCCTACGGTTCGGCCGTGCTCTTTGGCGTTTCCTTCGCTCTCGGTGCTTTTTTTGCCGGAATGGTCATGAGGGAGTCGGATCTGAGCCATAGGGCCGCCCAGGAGTCCCTGCCCCTCAGGGATGCTTTTTCAGTCCTTTTTTTTGTTTCCGTCGGGATGCTCTTTGATCCGAACGTGCTGGTCGAACAGCCGATACGCGTTCTTGCCACTATCGGGATCATTATCATCGGAAAATCGGTTGCGGCCTTTTTCCTGGTGCTTCTTTTTCGCTATCCGTTGAATACTGCGCTCACGGTATCGGCAAGCCTCGCGCAGATCGGGGAATTTTCCTTTATTCTGGCTGCACTTGGCGTATCCCTCGGACTCCTCCCGGTCGAGGCGCAAAGCCTTATCGTCGCGGGCGCCTTCATATCGATCACGCTTAATCCCCTGGTTTTCCGCGTGATCGAGCCGGCCCAAGCCTGGATACGTTCACGCTCCAATCTCGCTCGCATCCTTGAGCGCTCGGACGACCCGCTTGCAGAGTTGCCTACGTCCGTCGCATCAAGCTATGTCACGAGCCACGTCGTGCTGGTGGGCTACGGACGTGTGGGGCGTCGTATTGCCGAAGCCCTCACGGGACAGGGGGTCCCTTTCGTTGTGGCGGAGCAGAATCGCGACCTGGTGGAAGGTTTGCGCAAGCGGGGCACACACGCCGTCGCGGGCGACGCTGCCGAGCCGGCGGTATTGATACAGGCGCACGTTGCTCGAGCGGCGATGCTGGTGATTGCGGTACCCGACACATTGCGTGCCCGGCGCATGATTGAAATTGCGCGGATGCTTAATCCGCCTATCCAGGTTATCGTTCGTACGCATAATGAGGAGGAAGCGGCTCTGTTGCAAAAGGAAAGCGAGGTCAACGTATTTTTGGGGGAGCATGAGCTCGCGCTAAGCATGACCCGCCTTGTACTTGAGAAAATACGCACCTCGCCGACTGGCTAAGGCATAAGGATCCCGGGGAAATAAAGGGAACCTGACGGAAAACCAGCCGCCCTAAGCGACTGTGATTTAACTCAGGAGGAGAACAGCAATGAATGACAGGATCACGATCTATCAGAAACCGACATGCAGCAAATGCAGGGAAACGCTCAAGCTTCTCAGGGAGAGCGGTCAAGAGTTCGATGCGATCAATTATTATGAAACTCCCCTCACCGCTGTCCAGCTCCGGGAGTTGCTCGATAAACTGGGATTGCCGCCGCGGGCGATCCTCCGAAGCGAGGAGTCGCTCGCGCGCAGCATGAAGCTGGGCCAGCGGGAGCTTTCGGATGATGAGTTGATCCAGATCATGGTTGAAAACCCTGACCTGATTCAACGCCCGATCGTGGTTCGGGGCGACCAGGCCGAGTTATGCCGTCCCCCTGAGAATGTCATGAAACTGCTCTGAGAATGGAAAAACAACCCTTTGAGAACGGAAAAGCAGCTACATTCGTTTCCAGCCGAGATTTCACTTGCGGATATTCGCTAACAACGGGATATTGGTATAAAGTAGCTTCGAAGCTGGAAGAGGCTGAGATAGGAAATCTGCCGCGTGTTATGCAGCCATGGGAATTGATCAAGGTAAAGAATGATGTTCAGGGAATTGATTCGGGCACTGTTTAAGACCTCGTATTCCTGGCGCAAGATCGGGATTGCGAGGGTACGCGAGGGATTTGACTGGAAAAAAACGGTCAAACTTGCGACGTTCATTGCGTTGCTTGGCCTTGCAGGTCCCGGCGCAGTTCCTCAAGCGCAGGCTGAAGCCGAATGTTCCGGCTGCATTTGCCCTGGTAATCCGTGCAAGCTCTGTCCGTTGCCTCCGGTCAAGAATGGGAGCGCAGTTTCTCAGGAGGCGGATACATGCCGGAAAATCCAGGAGAAGGTTCCCCCCGTGTCCAAGCACACCGAGCCCAACGAGCATTACGCCAGCCTGAACAGGTCCATCATGGAATGCGTCAGAAACGGTGGGGATGTACTGATGAACTCTCGCCGGAGTACGGAATTTCCTTCCAAGCATTATTGCAAGCCATACATCCCGTCCAGCAAGGCAGACACTGCCAAAGGCCGCTGACCAACAAGAACCAGGGGAGAAAATGATTGCACGCGCAGAAGCAAGGCACGAGAGCGTCGGAGAGACGGGTTCCTCGTCGTGGCTGCGCCGTAATCCCAGTTCTTTTCTCAAGCTGATTCTGCTGGGTTTTGCCCTGGTGGGGCTGCCCCTGATCATTGCGCTTATCAATAGCGCTCTTTCAATAGACCGGCTGGCCGAGCACAGCCGAAAAGCTGTGTATCAGGCTGCACAGGTTGCGCATAGCAGTCGCGCCTTGGCTGATGAAATCGCTGCCATGGAGCGCGCTGTACGGCAAACGCACATACTGGGCGATAACGCACTGCTCGAGGGTTATTTTCGCGCTCACGACCAATTCGAGATCACGGCAGCAAGCCTGTTGGAGCTTTCGCTTCACGCGGAACAGAAGGAACTCCTGATAAAACTCCAGGCGCTGGAAGCGTCTATCTTCGAAAAGCTCTCCATCGTACGCCAGTCCCCCGACGAGCTGCGCGAGTTGATCGGTAATTTTGCCGCACTTCGGGATTCCGCCCGAAGCTTCTCTTATCTCGGCCAGTCGCTGATCGAGCGGGAAGTGGGCGAGATGCAGGACATGGCGGGATACGCCCGTTTCACCGTAGGCTGGCAGCTTCTTGCCCTGATTCCGTTTGCGATCCTGCTTGCGTTCATGTTTTCGTTGCGGATCGCGCGTCCCATTCAGCAAATTGATGAGGCTATACGAAACATGGGGCAGGGCAAGCTGTCCAAAGCCATAAGCGTGGACGGCCCTCAGGATCTGGTGTATTTTGGCGAGCGCCTCGACTGGATGCGTCGCCGGCTGTTGAAACTGGAAGAGCAGAAAACACGCTTCCTGCAGCATGTTTCCCATGAGCTCAAAACTCCGCTCACAGCAATGCGCGAGGGTGCCGACCTGCTTGCCGAAGGCGTGGCAGGTGAGTTGACCGAAGAGCAGCAGCGCATCGCAAATATCCTGCACAACAACAGTCTCCAGTTGCAGAGGCGGATCGAGGATTTACTGAGCTACAGCGCCTTGCAAAACGAGAGAGCGGCGCTGATAAGGCATAGGGCAAACCTGAGGAATATACTTGAGGCGGTATTGCAGGACCAGAATCTGGCGATCATGAGCAAGGGCTTGAGAATAGAAGTTTCCTGCCCGGAGCTCGTGGTGGATTGTGATGGACAAAAAATAAAAACAATCGTGGACAACCTGTTATCGAATGCTGTGAAATTTTCGCCCCAACGCGGCCGCATCAGCATCTGGGCGAATAGGATAGAAGAGTCGATCGTACTGAACGTTCTTGACGCCGGGGCCGGAATCGATGAAGCGGACCGCGACAAGGTCTTCGAGCCCTTCTACCAGGGACGGCAAATGCATAACAGCCCTATTCGCGGCACTGGTTTAGGGCTCTCCATCGCTCGTGAATATGCCTTGGCTCACGGCGGCAATATCGAACTCATCCCGCAGCCTGCGGCCGGTGCTCATTTCCGCCTGACCATACCGATTCGTGATCCGGAAGGTTCCTCATGACCCAGTACTACCATGCGCGGGTGATTGGCCTTGCCATTGCTCTCGTATCCCTGATTGGGTGTTCCGCGATTCCCGAGCAACAGCCGTGCCAGTGCCCACCCGCCGTCGAGC
>DASSHJ010000191.1:0-17383 GCA_035692965.1 Nitrosospira sp.
CGTGACCTATCGTCCCAACATTCACATGCGGCTTCTTCCGCTCAAATTTGCTCTTTGCCATAATAATCCTTTACCTGTGACTTATTTCTTGTTGATAATTGCTTCGGCGACATTTTTGGGCGCTTCAGAATAATGCTTGAATTCCATCGTATAAGTTGCACGGCCCTGGGTCGCCGACCTCAGCGAAGTGGCATAGCCGAACATTTCCGACAGCGGAACTTCCGCACGTATCACCTTCAATCCAGGTAAGTCGTCCATGCCCTGAATCATGCCGCGACGGGAAGAAAGATCACCCACGACATTACCCATGAAATCAGCGGGGGTCTCGACTTCCACTGACATCATTGGCTCCAGCAGCACTGGACTGGCCTTGCGCATACCGTCCTTGAAGGCGATCGATGCCGCCATCTTGAAAGCATTTTCATTGGAGTCGACATCATGGTATGAACCGTCGAACAAGGTCACCTTTACATCAACGACGGGGAAGCCTGCCAATACGCCGTTCGGAAGTGTTTCTTCCAACCCTTTCTGAACCGCAGGTATATATTCGCGCGGCACCGTGCCGCCCTTGATCGCGTCGACAAACTCAAACCCTTTGCCGGATTCGTGCGGTTCCATCTTCAGCCAGACATGACCATACTGCCCGCGCCCCCCGGACTGCTTGATAAATTTTCCTTCGATCTCGACCGGCTTCTTGATGGCTTCGCGGTAAGCGACTTGCGGAGCGCCCACGTTGGCCTCCACTCCGAACTCCCGCTTCATCCGATCTACAATGATTTCGAGATGCAACTCACCCATGCCGGAAATGATCGTCTGCCCGGATTCCTCGTCGGTTCGCACGCGGAACGAAGGGTCTTCCTGCGCTAACCTGTTCAGCGCGATACCCATCTTTTCCTGGTCAAGCTTTGTTTTCGGCTCGACGGCGACGTGAATCACGGGCTCTGGAAAGGTCATGCGTTCCAGAGTAATGACTTCGCTGGGATCGCACAACGTATCTCCGGTAATCGCTTCCTTCAAGCCGACCGCCGCCGCAATGTCACCCGCACGCACTTCCTTGATTTCTTCCCTTTGGTTGGCGTGCATTTGCAAGAGACGCCCGATGCGCTCTTTTCGTCCCTTGACAGGGTTGTATACCGTATCACCCGAACTCACTACCCCCGAATACACACGGAAAAAGATAAGCTGGCCGACATAGGGGTCGGTCGCTATCTTGAATGCCAGTCCCGCAAAAGGCTCCTCGTCCTTCGCGTGCCGTTCGCCGGGCTCGCCGTTTTCTTTTTCACCATTGATCGCCTGGATATCCTTCGGAGAAGGCAAGTAGTCCAGCACAGCGTCAAGCATTGCCTGAACGCCTTTGTTCTTGAATGCCGATCCGCAGAGCATGGGCACGATCTCGTTGCTGAGCGTACGGATTCGCAATCCCTGCTTGATATCAGCGACTGACAAATCCCCCTCTTCGAGATACTTGTTCATCAATTCTTCATTCGCTTCCGCGGCGGTTTCCACCATTTTCTCCCGCCAGTGTTTCGCATCGTCCAGCAGATCAGCGGGAATTTCACGCTCGTCAAACCTCATCCCCTGGCTCGAGTCGTCCCAGTAAATGGCTTTCATCTTGACGAGATCAATGACGCCCTCGAATTTATCCTCGGCACCAATGGGCAACTGAATAGGTACGGGTTGCGCTTTCAGGCGAGCCTGTATCTGCTCGTACACGCGCATGAAGTTGGCGCCCGCTCGATCCATCTTGTTGACGAAAGCCAGGCGCGGAACCTTGTACTTGTTAGCCTGGCGCCAGACCGTTTCCGTCTGGGGCTGCACGCCCCCCACAGCGCAGAATACCGTGCAGGCCCCATCAAGGACGCGCAACGACCGCTCGACCTCGATAGTGAAGTCTACGTGACCTGGAGTATCAATAATGTTAATGCGATGAGACGGATAGTTGTTTTCCATCCCCTTCCAGAAGCAGGTGGTCGCAGCGGAAGTGATCGTGATTCCACGTTCCTGTTCCTGCTCCATCCAGTCCATGGTAGCGGCGCCATCATGGACTTCGCCTAGCTTGTGCGATACCCCGGTATAGAACAATATCCGCTCAGTCGTCGTGGTTTTACCGGCATCAATATGCGCCATAATGCCGATGTTCCGATAACGCTCGATCGGTGTCTGTCTTGCCACAGTGTTTAAACCCTAGTTGAAATGATCAGTAAAGTAATGAATGAGTCCGTCCGGCGTTGCTGCCGTTAGAATCGGTAATGAGCGAATGCCTTATTGGCCTCCGCCATCCGGTGAACCTCTTCGCGTTTTTTTACGGCGCCTCCGCGGCCTTCGGCTGCTTCCGCGAGTTCACCCGCCAAGCGGGATCCCATCGACTTTTCAGCACGCTTTCGCGCCGCATCGCGCAGCCACCGCATAGCCAGTGCATTCCTGCGAATCGATCTCACCTCTACCGGAACCTGGTAATTCGCACCGCCGACCCGTCGGCTTTTTACTTCCACCATTGGACGGACATTGGATAATGCCTGCGTAAATACCTCCACCGGATCTTTACCCGTCCTTTTCTGAATCTGCTCCATCGCCCCGTAGATGATCCGCTCAGCCACCGACTTCTTACCTCGCGTCATCAAGACATTAACGAATTTCGCGACCTCGGTATTGTGATACTTGGGATCAGGCAGGATTTCGCGTTTTGGAACTTCTCTCCGTCTTGGCATTTTCTAACCTTGAAATCTGATTAAAACCGCATGCTTAAAGCAATGCGGCGCTCCATGTTCAGTCTTTAGGCTGCTTTCGGCCGTTTTGCACCGTATTTTGAGCGGCCTTGTTTGCGATCCTTCACTCCCGCGGTATCCAGGCTGCCGCGAACGGTATGGTAGCGAACACCGGGAAGATCTTTGACGCGCCCCCCCCGAATCAATACCACAGAGTGCTCCTGCAGGTTATGACCCTCTCCACCGATATAACTCGACACTTCGAAACCATTCGTTAGCCGTACCCGAGCGACTTTTCTCAACGCGGAATTCGGCTTTTTTGGAGTGGTAGTGTAGACGCGCGTGCAGACACCCCGCTTTTGAGGGCTGTTGCCCAACGCCGGAACCTTGCTTTTCACTCGCCTTGCGGCACGAGGTTTACGTACTAACTGACTGATCGTCGGCATGATATTCCTTCAAAAACAGGAGAGAGATGCCCTCCTGCTGCCATGGATACGGAATTTCGCCGCATCGGATGCGTATCCGGGGGCGATGAAAAAAGACTGCGAATTTTAGGGGGTTTGCCTGAACGTGTCAAGACAGGATTTCGTCAGGCAAATGAACCGCGAGCCCAAGTGGGACCGCTCCCGGAGATAAATAAACTGTTCTTCCCTGAAGGGGCGCCACCACGAGCCAAACTGCGGGGATCAAAAGGTCGGAACCCCCACTCCTGATGTGAATTAAAAACTAGCTGACCGCAGCGCGGCCCTCCCTCCGCTTTGCGGTCAAGGCGTGGTTACCCAGTTTCTTCAAGACCTCCCACGCAGGGCCCGGGAACTTGTGCAGTTTCATCATCACGTCCTCAAGCGCTCCAAGAAACCAGTCCACATCGGATTCGCTGATATTCAACGGTGGAAGTATTTTTATTACCGGCATCGCATGGCCAGCAACCTGGGTAAGAATATGATGATCATCAAGGAGCGGAAGAACGATGGCCTGAGCGAAAAGGTTCTCATCCATCTTGTTTACCATGCTCCACGCTGCTCTAAGCGACATCGAATCCGGCTGACCGAATTCGATCGCAATCATAAGGCCTCGCTGACGCACACCTTTAAGAAATTCAAAGCGAGGCACCATTGCTTCGATACCATTTCTAAAACGAGCGCCGAGTTCCAGCGCGCGCTGCTCAAGGTTTTCCTCTTCAAGGACCTTGAGCGAGGCAAGTGCCGCCACCATCGCCATATTACCCATTCCAAAGGTGGAGGCATGAACGATCGCGCGATGCATTCCATCATAGACACTGTCGTAAACCGCACGGCGAGTAATCGTTGCGCCAACGGGAATATATCCCCCGGATAGCGCTTTGGAAAGACAGACCACATCGGGCTCAAGCCCAGGGACCCACTGGCTCGCAAGGAAACGTCCGGTGCGCCCCATTCCCGACTGCACTTCGTCGCATATCATCAAAGTGCCATGCTTTCTGCAAAGTCGCTGAGCACCGAGAAGATATTCATCGCTCGCAATATTGACACCCTTTCCTTGAATGGGCTCAAAGACAAAGGCCGCGACGTCGCCCCTGGAAAGCTTTGCTTCGAGGCCTTCGAGATCCCCCAGCTTGACCTCCGAACTACCTGGAAGCATGGGTTCGAAACCGCGGCGGAAGCTTGCTTCGCCATTCAGGGATAGCGACCCCATGGTCAGGCCATGGAAGGCTTTCGAAAGATGAGCCGTCGAGGGACGTCCCGTATAGGCTCGCGCAAACTTGATCGCAGCTTCGATCGCCTCGGTACCTGAATTACAGAAATAGACGGTATCCAGGCCCGGAGGCATGCGCTTCACCAGTTCCTGCGCCAATGTCGCAGCAAGGGGAGGCGCGTCGAAGCCGATCCACCCGGGAAACTCCGAGTCCAGTACCTGCTGCAAAGCGCCCCGAATGACAGGATGACGCCGACCAAAGTTGAAGACCCCCCAGTTGGTCAAGAAATCGAGATACTGTGTCCCCGTGTCATCCCAGAGATACGCACCCTCGCCTCGCACCCAGGTACGGTTGAAACCGAGCGTGCGCAGCACCTTGACGAAAACGGGATTGACGTGCTCTTCGAAAATTTCGAAATTTCTACCCTTCGTTTCCGCAACTATTGCATCGAGATCAATTGGCATAACCCCGGCCTTCCATTCCTTCATTTACCTCCACGAAAACCAACACCATCAGTCTCAAGCCGGGCCTCGACCGGCCATGCTTACAACGCGAATTGCTGATTCCCCGTGTCTTCTTCACGCAACTCATGACTTTCCTCAGTATTCAGTAACAGCCTCTGTTTCTTGCGGGCATTGTGGAAGGTCAGGCCGGTCCCCGCAGGTATTAGCCGTCCGACAATAACGTTCTCTTTAAGTCCGCGCAAGTCGTCCTTCTTGCCCATGATCGCAGCCTCGGTCAGGACTCGCGTGGTCTCCTGGAAGGATGCAGCCGAAATAAAGGAATCGGTGGAAAGCGACGCCTTGGTAATACCAAGCAGCATGTATTCATAGGTGGCAGGCTGCTTGTTCTGCAATTCGACCTCTTCGTTTTCGGCCAGCATGTCGGCACGTTCAACCTGTTCACCGGGAATAAACCGCGTATCACCGGGATCGACGATCTGGACCCGGCGCAACATTTGCCGCACAATGACCTCGATGTGCTTGTCGTTGATCTTGACGCCCTGCAGACGATAAACGTCCTGAACCTCGTCCGTAATATAACGGGCAAGCGCTTCTATACCCAGCAACCGCAAAATGTCATGCGGATCGGCAGGGCCATCGACGATGCTCTCTCCCTTGTTCACCACCTGACCATCGTGAGCCGTGACATGCTTGTCCTTGGGTATCAGGTACTCATGCGAGACACCGTCGAGATCAGTAATGATCAGACGCTGCTTGCCCTTGGTATCCTTCCCGAACGATACGATTCCGGTCACCTCTGCGAGTACGCCCGCATCCTTTGGTGAGCGCGCCTCGAACAGTTCCGCCACACGAGGCAAGCCGCCAGTAATATCCCGGGTCTTCGAGCTTTCCTGGGGAATCCGGGCCAGAACCTCGCCAACATTGACTTGCTGCCCGTCTCGCACGGTAATGACGGAACCGACCTGGAAGGTGATATTGACGGGCAGATTGCTGCCGGCAAGCTTCACTTCCTTGTCCTCTTCATCGAACAGCTTCACCATCGGACGCAGACCCTTGCCCTGAACAACACCGCGTCGTTTCGGATCGATCACGACAAGCGTGGAGAGGCCGGTCACTTCGTCAATCTGTTTGGCGACGGTAACGCCTTCCTCAACGTTTTCGAAACGGACCTTGCCGGAATATTCCGTGATGATGGGGCGGGTATGCGGATCCCATGCGGCCAATACCTGTCCGGCCCTCACGACTTCCCCATCACGGATCAGCAGTGTTGCACCGTAAGGCGCCTTGTGCCGTTCACGTTCGCGGCCATTGTCATCGTATATGACGACCTCGCCGCTCCGGGAGATTGCAACCAGCTCGTTCCTCGCATTGGTGACATAACGCATCGAGGGCGAGTAGCGAACGATCCCGTTGGACTTGCTCTCCACCTGGCTCGCCACCGCTGTCCTCGAGGCCGCACCGCCGATGTGAAATGTGCGCATGGTAAGCTGAGTGCCCGGCTCGCCGATCGATTGCGCCGCAATGACTCCCACTGCCTCTCCCACATTCACGGGCGTTCCTCGTCCGAGGTCACGGCCATAACATTTTGCGCACAAGCCATAGCGGGTTTCGCAGGTCAACGGGGTGCGTACTTTTACTTCATCTATCCCGAGAGACTCGATCATATCAACGGCTTTTTCATCCAGCAAAACCCCAGACGGGTACAAAACCGTCTGGTGCTCCGGATTGATGATGTCGTTCGCAACCACTCTTCCCAAAATGCGTTCGCGCAGCGCCTCGATGACTTCACCTCCTTCCACGAGGGCCTTCATGACCACGCCATTGCTCGTACCGCAATCGTCCTGGGTAACCACCAGATCCTGGGTGACATCAACCAGGCGACGGGTAAGATATCCGGAATTCGCAGTTTTGAGCGCCGTATCAGCAAGACCTTTCCGTGCGCCATGGGTCGAGATGAAGTATTGCAGCACGTTCAGACCTTCGCGGAAATTTGCAGTGATCGGCGTCTCGATGATTGAGCCATCGGGCTTTGCCATGAGACCCCGCATTCCGGCCAATTGCCGAATCTGAGCCGCAGAGCCCCGGGCGCCGGAATCAGCCATCATGTAAATCGAATTGAACGATTCCTGGGTCAACTGCTTTCCATTTACGTCTTTTTTGTTTTCACCGGTCACAGGATCATGGACGGGTTCGACGCCGAGCTGGTCCATCATCGCCTTGGCTACCTGATCGCCGGCGCGTCCCCATATATCCACAACCTTGTTATAGCGTTCGCCCTGCGTCACGAGGCCCGATGTGTACTGAACCTCGATCTCCTGCACTTCCCTTTCAGCCGAACCGATGATGTCATCCTTCTGCGCGGGCGTCAGCATATCGTCCAGGCAAATCGATATTCCAGCTCGAGTAGCATAGCTGAAGCCAGCGTACATCAACTTGTCCGCGAAGATGACTGTCTCGCGCAGACCGCAGCGGCGGAAGCTCGCATTGATCAGCCGTGAGATTTCCTTCTTCTTGAGTACTTTGTTGATAAGCGGGAACGGAAGCCCGGCCGGCAATATTTCAGACAGCAGAGCGCGACCCACCGTCGTATCATAACGCGTGATTTTTTCGCAACGCTCCCCGTCAGCCTTGACTTCATATTCCTTGATCCGCACCGTGATCCGCGCGTTCAGTTCGATAATTCGGCTTTCATAAGCACGCGACACTTCACTTATGTTGGAAAAGCGCATGCCTTCGCCGCGAGCGTTCACTTTCTCCCGCGTCGTGTAATACAGGCCCAGTACGATATCCTGTGACGGCACAATAATGGGTTCACCGTTTGCCGGTGACAGAACATTATTAGTGGACATCATGAGCGTGCGGCATTCCATTTGCGCTTCGAGCGAAAGCGGCACGTGAACGGCCATTTGGTCGCCATCGAAGTCGGCGTTGAACGCAGCGCAAACAAGGGGATGCAGCTGGATGGCCTTCCCTTCGATAAGGACAGGCTCAAACGCCTGTATGCCCAAACGGTGCAAAGTCGGGGCGCGGTTCAGCATCACCGGGTGCTCGCGAATCACCTCTTCAAGGATATCCCACACGACAGGACTTTCGTTCTCAACTTCACGCTTCGCGGCCTTTATGGTGCTCGCAATCCCCATGATTTCGAGCTTGTTGAAGATGAACGGCTTGAACAGCTCCAGTGCCATTTTCTTTGGCAGGCCGCACTGGTGAAGCTTTAGCTGCGGACCTACGACAATGACGGAGCGACCGGAATAATCCACGCGCTTGCCCAGCAGGTTTTGGCGAAAACGGCCACCCTTGCCCTTGATCATGTCCGCGAGCGACTTCAATGGCCTCTTGTTGGCGCCGGTCATGGCCTTGCCGCGGCGTCCATTATCCAGCAGCGAATCCACCGCCTCCTGCAGCATCCGCTTTTCGTTACGCACGATTATTTCTGGAGCTTTAAGCTCGAGAAGCCGCTTCAACCGGTTATTTCGATTGATGACACGGCGGTACAAATCGTTCAGATCGGACGTCGCAAAACGGCCGCCGTCCAGCGGCACGAGAGGGCGAAGCTCGGGCGGCAGTACGGGCAGCACTGCCAATACCATCCATTCCGGCTTGATGCCAGACTTGTTGAAAGCTTCCAGCACCTTCAACCGCTTGGCGATCTTCTTCATCTTCGTTTCGGAACCTGTTGTCCCCATCTCACGCCGAAGATTATCGATTTCCGCGCGAACATTCAGATTGCTCAGCAAATCACGGATGCCTTCTGCGCCCATGCTCGCGCGGAAATCGTCGCCGTACTCTTCCGTTTTCGCGCGATAGTCATCGTCCGTCAGCAACTGGCAGCGCTGCAGCGGGGTCATTCCAGGATCGGTTACGACATATGCCTCGAAGTAGAGCACTCTTTCGATGTCACGCAAGGTCATATCCAGTACCATGCCCAAGCGCGAAGGCAGCGATTTCAGAAACCAGATGTGAGCGACCGGCGAGGCCAACTCGATGTGCCCCATGCGCTCGCGCCTTACCTTTGACAAGGTCACTTCCACGCCGCACTTTTCGCAGATGACGCCCCTATGCTTCAGGCGCTTGTATTTTCCGCAGAGACATTCGTAATCTTTTACCGGTCCAAAAATTTTCGCGCAGAAGAGGCCGTCCCGCTCCGGTTTGAACGTGCGGTAATTAATGGTCTCGGGTTTCTTTACTTCGCCATACGACCAGGAACGTATCTTATCCGGCGAAGCCAGGCCGATCTTGATCGAGTCGAACTCTTCTTTCTGTGTAACCTGTTTGAATAAATCAAGCAGTGCTTTCATTTGTCACTCCTGTTGATCAGGGGTCGATATGTAAAAAATGATGCGGGCCGGGAAGATCGTGCGCAAACCTCCATGTCTGCCCGGCGAATTGCTAATGCCGCTCAAGATCAATATCCATCGCCAAGGAACGAATTTCCTTGACCAGTACGTTGAATGACTCCGGCATGCCCGCATCGATCTTGTGATCGCCCTTTACAATGCTTTCGTATACTTTTGTCCGTCCGTTCACGTCGTCGGACTTGACGGTCAACATTTCCTGCAAGGTATATGACGCCCCATATGCTTCGAGCGCCCATACTTCCATCTCGCCAAACCGTTGTCCGCCAAACTGCGCCTTGCCGCCGAGCGGCTGCTGGGTGACCAGGCTGTAAGGACCGGTTGAGCGCGCATGCATCTTGTCGTCCACGAGATGGTGCAGCTTCAGCACATGCATGTACCCTACGGTGACGGGACGATCGAAAGCCTCGCCCGTCCTTCCGTCGTAAAGTGTTATCTGTCCCGATCGGGGCAGGCCGGCAAGCTCCAGCATATTTTTTATTTCCTGTTCGGTTGCACCATCGAATACCGGAGTTGCAAAGGGCACGCCATCCTTGAGGTTCTCCGCAAGATGCAGCACTTCTGCATCATCGAGCGAAGTGATGTCTTCCGGCTTCCCGCTCGTGTTGTAGATCTTGTCGAGCATCGCGCGAATCTCCGCAACGCTCGCCTGGGCACGCATCAGATCACCTATCTTCTTGCCCAGTCCTTTCGCTGCCCACCCGAGATGGGTTTCGAGAATCTGGCCGACGTTCATGCGCGAGGGAACTCCCAGCGGATTCAGCACCACATCGACAGGGGTCCCGTCCGCCATGTATGGCATGTCCTCGACCGGGACAATCTTGGATATGACGCCTTTGTTGCCATGGCGGCCGGCCATCTTGTCCCCTGGCTGCAAGCGGCGTTTTACCGCCACATAAACCTTGACCATTTTCTGTACGCCCGGCGGCAATTCATCGCCCTGCGTCAGCTTCTTTTTCTTTTCCTCAAAGGCCATATCAAAGGCCTTGCGCTTCTGCGAGAGACCTTCCTCGATCTGCTCGAGCTGGACGCTAGCATCCTCCTCGGCAAGCCGGATGTCGAACCAGTGATGAGGATCCACGCTATCCAGATACTCCTTCGTGATTGGTGTACCTTTGGCGAGCTTTTTCGGTCCGCCAGTGGCCGCTTTGCCTATAAGCAAACGCTCGATACGCTTGAACGCGTCCGCCTCCACGATCCGCATCTGATCGGCGAGATCCTTCTTGTACCGCTTGAGCTCGTCATCGATGATCTGTTGGGCGCGCTTGTCGCGCTCGATTCCTTCTCTTGTGAACACCTGGACATCGATGACCGTTCCGGATATTCCGGAGGGAACCCGAAGAGACGTGTCCTTCACGTCCGACGCTTTCTCGCCGAAAATGGCGCGTAACAGCTTTTCCTCCGGGGTCAGCTGAGTCTCGCCTTTCGGCGTGACCTTGCCAACCAGCACGTCGCCTGCTTCCACTTCCGCGCCGATATGTACAATGCCCGAGGCATCCAGCCGGGAGAGTTGCGCTTCCGATAAGTTGGAGATATCACCTGTGATTTCTTCCGTTCCGAGCTTGGTATCGCGACTCACCACGGACAGCTCTTCAATGTGGATTGATGTAAAACGATCATCCGCCACAATGCGCTCCGAAATGAGAATCGAATCCTCGAAGTTGAAGCCATTCCATGGCATGAAGGCAACCAGCATGTTCTGCCCCAACGCCAGCTCGCCTTTATCGGTTGACGCGCCATCCGCAACCACATCCCCGCGGGCTATCACATCCCCGACCTTCACAAGCGGCCTCTGATTGATATTGGTGTTCTGGTTGGAGCGGGTGTACTTGGTCAGGTTGTAAATGTCCACACCCACTTCGCCAGCACGTGTTTCCGCATCATGCACACGCACGACGAGGCGGCTGGCATCCACGTAATCGACCGCGCCACCTCTCACTGCCTGAACCGCTGTTCCAGAGTCCACTGCCACGACACGCTCGATACCCGTGCCCACCAGGGACTTTTCAGCCCGCAGGCAAGGTACAGCCTGGCGCTGCATGTTGGAACCCATCAATGCGCGATTCGCGTCATCGTGCTCAAGGAACGGAATCAGCGAAGCCGCCACTGACACAATCTGCGCGGGTGCAACGTCCATATACTCGATCCGATCCGGGGTCGACAGCGCAAACTCATTCTTGTGCCGGCAGGAAACAATTTCATTGGTGAATCTGCCGTTCTGGTCAAGTTGCGCATTGGCCTGCGCGATCACATACTGGCCTTCCTCGATGGCCGACAAATAATCGATCTCATCCGTCACCTGACCGTTTTTCACTTTCCGGTAAGGTGTCTCCATGAAACCATACTCGTTGGTGCGCGCGTACAGCGCGAGCGAGTTGATCAGTCCGATATTGGGGCCTTCAGGCGTTTCGATCGGGCATACCCGCCCGTAGTGCGTCGGGTGAACATCGCGCACTTCGAATCCCGCTCGCTCGCGCGTCAATCCTCCCGGCCCCAGCGCCGAGACCCGGCGCTTGTGGGTAATCTCGGACAATGGATTGGTCTGATCCATGAACTGCGACAACTGGCTGGAACCAAAAAATTCACGCACGGCAGCTGATACCGGCTTCGCGTTGATCAGATCGTGGGGCATCAGGTTTTCCGACTCAGCCTGACTCAGTCGTTCCTTGACTGCCCGCTCCACCCTCACCAACCCCGAGCGGAACTGGTTCTCCGCCAGTTCGCCGACCGAGCGCACGCGGCGATTTCCGAGATGATCGATATCGTCGACCTCTCCCCGGCCGTTGCGGAGCTCGACGAGTATCTTGATAACCGCAGTGATGTCTTCGTTCGAAAGCGTGGTAGGACCATCGAGTTGCGTTTTGCCGATGCGGCGGTTGAATTTCATGCGCCCTACAACGGAAAGATCATAGCGTTCAGGCGCGTAAAATAGCCCGTTGAATAGTACCTTGACCGCTTCCTCGGTAGGGGGTTCCCCTGGCCGCATCATTCGATAGATCGCCACCTGCGCCGCCATTTGATCAGCGGTCTCATCGATCCTCAAGGTCTGGGATATGTATGCGCCCTGGTCGAGATCATTCGTATAAATAGTTTGAATCTGCTCGATATTTGCCTGGCGCAACTTGGTCAGCAGGGCCTCGGTAACCTCGTCATTGGCAAGAGCCAATACCTCGCCGGTTTCCTTGTCCACCACATTGTGCGCCAATACGCGGCCCAACACGAAATCTTCAGGCACCTCAAGGTTTTCGATGCCCGCCTGCTGCATTTCGCGAACGTGCTTGACGGTTATACGCTTGTCCTTTTGAACAATAACCTTCCCGCTTTTCGTAGCAATCTCGAACCGTGCGATGTCTCCGCGCAACCGCTCAGGAATCAACTTGAAGAAAATACCTTCCTGGGTCAGATGAAACGTATCGAACGAAAAGAAATCCGCCAGAATTTGTTCCGGCGTGTAACCGATCGCCTTCAGCAGAACGGTAATCGGCATCTTGCGGCGCCTGTCGACGCGGAAGTAGAGATAGTCCTTGGGATCGAATTCAAAATCGAGCCAGGAACCCCGGTACGGAATGATTCGCGCAGAAAAAAGCAGTTTCCCGGATGAATGGGTTTTTCCACGGTCATGCTCGAAGAACACGCCTGGCGAACGATGCAATTGGGATACGATGACGCGCTCCGTGCCGTTTATGACGAACGAGCCCGTGCTGGTCATGAGCGGGATTTCGCCCATGTACACTTCCTGTTCCTTGACTTCCTTCACAGTGGGTTTGGAAGCCTCCTTGTCCATGATAGTCAGCCGGACCTTTGCCCTTAGTGGCGATGCATAGGTAAGGCCACGCTGCTGGCATTCTTTTACGTCAAACGGCGGAACGCCCAATACATAATTGACGAAATCGAGACGCGCATTCTTGGAATGGCTCTCGATCGGGAAAATCGACGTGAACGCAGCCTGCAGCCCTTGGTTGGCCCGATGATTGGGCTCAACTTCCGCTTGCAGGAAAGCTGCGTAAGAGTCAATTTGCGTAGCGAGAAGAAAAGGAATCTGCAAAACGCTGGCGCGTTTGGCAAAACTTTTGCGGATACGTTTTTTCTCGGTAAACGAATAGCTCATGGAATCTCCGGGGAGGTCAGAGGACGGATGAACAGAAAATGGAAGCAGAGTACCTGATTTTGGCTACCGTGCTGCGTGTGCTACCGCACATTATGCGGGATTCCAAACGTTTAAAACGCCATGGCAGGACGGCGCGCGTTTCGCGCCGTCCTGCCAGGTTTGTTGCATGATGCTTACTTGATTTCAGCAGTCGCACCCGCCTCGGTCAGCTGTTTCTGGATCGCTTCAGCGTCGGCCTTGGGAATACCTTCCTTCACCGGCTTGGGCGCGCCATCCACCAGATCTTTTGCCTCTTTCAGACCGAGACCCGTGATCGCGCGCACAACCTTGATCACATTAACCTTGCTTTCGCCTACCGCGGTCAGCACTACGGTGAATTCCGTTTGCTCTTCCGCAGGGGCAGCAGCGGCGCCTGCCGCAGGAGCCGCTGAGACAACAGCGGCAGCAGCGGCGGAAACACCGAACTTCTCTTCCATATCCTTGATCAGCTGGGAAAGCTCCAGCACTGTCATGTTTGCAATTGCGTCCAGAATTTCTGCTTTGGCTACAGCCATGTTTTTCTCCTGATAAATTTAAGCTATGATCGTGTTAGGTTGCCTAAGGATAAGGCTAGACGGCTTCCCTCTTGTCCCGAACGGCGGCGAGACCCCGTACGAAACGTGCCGGAACCTCGTTGAGTGTCCGAACGAAATTGGCGATGGGCGCTTGCATGGTGCCTGCAAGCTTCGAAAGTAGCTCATCGCGGCTTGGCAACGCGGCAAGACTTGCAATGTCCTTGCCGGACATGACCAGGTCGGGCATTGCTCCCGCCTTGATTACAAACTTATCGTTGCCTTTCGAAAACTCGTACAGCACCTTTGCCGCGGCAACGGGATCGCTTCCGATGCCGTAGGCCAGGGGTCCCACCATCTGGTCGGAAAGTCCACTAAATGGCGTTCCGTCTACTGCGCGCCGCGCAAGAGAGTTTTTCAGCACACGAAAATATATTCCCGATTCACGTGCCTTCGCACGCAATTTGGTCATATTTCCAACGCCTAGTCCGCGATATTCGGCGATAATGATAGCCTGAGCTTTTGCCACCTCGGCGCTGACATCCGCCACCACCGCTTTTTTCTCTTCTAAATTTAAACCCAAGGTTCATTCTCCAGTTAAAATAGATACCGAGCTTAGAAAGTCCCTGCGTCAGGGCAACCGCAATCAGCTCAATATCCGAACCGGCGACCTAAAATCAGGAGATGAAATCTTTCCTGTTCTGGGAGCGCCATCTGCGTTGGGCGTGGAACAAATCACGAAGAAATGCTTGAGTCTTCGCTTCCGTTCCATAATTAAGCGCCTGGGTCCGTCTGCTCAATCGCTTTTCAGCAAGGCTTGAGCGTACCCGAACCCGTTAACCCCAACGGTCTTTGATAACCCGCCGAACCGGATTATTGGATTATTTCCTTGCTTCCCGTCCGACGGCCCAAAGTCTTACAAACCGTATAACCGTATAACCGTATAAAACTGTATTCTTGACCTCACCGCATGCTGGTCTGGTCGACCCTGACTCCTATTCCCATCGTGCTGGAAATCGAAATCTTTCTGAGATAAATTCCTTTGGATGTTGCGGGCTTGGACTTGTTGAGCGCGTCCAGCAACGCAAGCAGGTTCTGGGTCAATGCTTCGGTGCTGAAGGACGCACGTCCGATCGGGCATTGAACAATACCCCCCTTATCGGCCCGGTACTGAACCTGACCGGCCTTCGCATTTCTTACCGCACCCGCAACGTCGGGCGTCACGGTGCCTACCTTGGGGTTAGGCATCAGTCCGCGAGGTCCAAGAATCTGCCCCAACTGGCCGACGATGCGCATTGCGTCGGGACTGGCGATGGCAACATCGAAATCTATGTCACCCCCCTTGATCTTTTCCGCAAGATCTTCAAACCCGACGATGTCAGCACCCGCCGCCAGCGCCTCTTTGGCTTTGTCGCCTTGCGCAAATACGGCCACACGAGCAGTCTTGCCCGTGCCGGAAGGCAATACTACGGAACCTCGAACCGCCTGGTCTGATTTTTTTGCATCAATACCGAGATTGACAGCCACGTCGACGGATTCGTCAAACTTGGCAGTCGCCGTCTCCTTGATAATTCTGAACGCTTCAGCCAAAGGGTAGAATTTGCTTCGATCCATTTTTGCCCTGATCGATTTTACTCGCTTGGATACGTGTCCCACCTCAGATTCCCTCCACCTCAATACCCATGCTGCGCGCGCTACCTGCGATGGTGCGAACTGCCGCATCCATGTCCGCAGCCGTGAGATCGGGCATTTTGGCCTTGGCAATTTCTTCCGCCTGATTACGTGTCAAACGGCCTATCTTGTCCGTGTGGGGCTTGGCGCTCCCCTTGCCTACTCCCGCTGCCTTCTTGATCAGCACCGTGGCGGGCGTGGTTTTCATCGTGAAGGTGAAGCTCTTGTCCGCATAAGCGGTGATAACCACCGGGACCGGCAGCCCAACCTCCATTTTCTGCGTAGCGGCGTTAAACGCCTTGCAGAACTCCATGATATTGAGTCCTCGTTGCCCGAGAGCGGGTCCTATGGGAGGACTAGGATTTGCTTTTCCTGCAGGTACCTGCAACTTGATATAACCGGTTATTTTCTTTGCCACAGAAATTCTCCTATTGGGTGCAAGCGAATGTAGGTTCTCCCCATTAAACAATCAACAGGCGGTGTTCCCTATCGAACACGGCCTGCACTTCCTGCTTTCAGGCCTTCTCCACCTGGCTGAAATCCAGTTCCACCGGAGTTGGGCGCCCGAAAATGGAAACGGAAACCCTGATTTTGCTTTTGTCATAATTGACATCTTCAACATTCCCATGGAAATCAGTAAATGGCCCTTCCTTGACACGAACAGCCTCCCCAGGCTCGAACAGGACCTTGGGCTTCGGCTTCTCCACGCCCTCCTGGATCTGATGAAGGATGTTCTGCACCTCTTTATCGCTGATAGGCGTTGGCTTCATCGCCGAACCGCCGATAAAACCCGTAACCTTGGCCGTGTTCTTGACCAGATGCCACGTTTCGTCGGTCATTTCCATCTCGACCAGTACGTAACCAGGAAAAAACTTACGCTCGCTGAGATTCTTCTGACCGGCCTTCATTTCGATGACCTCTTCCACGGGAACCAGAATCTGGCCGAATTTATCCTGCATGCCGGCGCGATTGATGCGATCCTTCAAAGCGCGCTGCACACTCTTCTCGAACCCGGAGTAGGCATGAACCACGTACCATTTCTTATCCATTACCCTTCCTGACCCATGAGATATTTCACCGCGAGCAACAATCCGGCGTCTACCATCCAGAGAAATATGGCCATCAGCAAAACAAAAGCAAACACGATGCCCGTCGTCTGCATCGTCTCTTTGCGGCTTGGCCAGACAACGCGACGCGTTTCTTCCGCTGACTCCCTGCTGAACGCATAAAACTGTTTACCCTCGGGGGTAAACCATACCATCACTACCGCCAGAACGATTCCCGCCAAAACGGAAATCACGCGAAGAACCATGGCGCTGTCGCTCAGGTAATAAAAGCCCGCAATACCTGCGATCAGCAGCAGAAGCGCGAATCCCAACTTGATCTTATCCACTACCCTATCCCACTCTGCCGTTAAAGTTGTCAGTCAACGAAGCGATGCGTTTACTGAGTACAAATTACAATTTCAGCGCATGTATCTAGCATATCGAGGGGAGGCGTGGCGGCATATCTTGCTTGCGTTGCAAAGCAAGCAGAACTGAAGGTTTTCAATGAAACTCCTTGTTTGGCAGGCCAGGAGGGCATCGAACCCCCAACCTTCGGTTTTGGAGACCGACGCTCTGCCAATTGAGCTACTGGCCTGTATTCCTGTTGAGGAAAAGCTGATGTAATGAGATTCACTCAAGTATAACTTGGGGAACATCCAGCCGGGAGACTTCAAGCCCGCCCGTCAACTACTCGATAATCTTTGCGACGACGCCTGCGCCGACGGTTCTTCCGCCTTCGCGGATGGCAAAGCGCAGACCCTCTTCCATCGCAATGGGTGCAATCAGGTTGACCGTCACCGATACG
>DASSHJ010000192.1:0-6865 GCA_035692965.1 Nitrosospira sp.
ATCGGAATACGCTTCTTCAGGAAAATATCCACGCCGAGCCCGGTGCCGCTCTCCTGTTGCAACAACCTCGCTGCGCGCACGCATAAGTCCTTTTCCTCCGGCACTTCGGGCAGGGGCGTATGCAGTCTTATCTGCCCATCCCGCCGCGAAACGAACTCCAGTTCGTCGGCAAAATCAAGGAAGCGAAAAACCGTCTGCAAGAGATGATAGCCATCTTCTCTTCGGCCAACAATGTGGAGGAACAGGTTAAGTTTTGCTGGAGCAGGGCAAATAAGGCAGTTATCCTCGCTCACAGCTACGCTCCATCGGCGGCAATTGGATTCCACGCATCGATGACGAGCTTGATCTGCAGCGCGTCACGCTTGAGCCGCAAGAGTCTTGGCTGGGCGGTAGGTGGCGGCGGCAGTTCTTCCATATCCAGGGGAACAGCGGATGATGCACGTGCCGGAAAATAACCGAGATAATCAATCGTCCATCCATCCTGGCGAATCGCCACGATCCTCCCGCTCTCATCAACATCCACTTCAGCTGGCGTGACAGGCGAACTGATCCCTTGAACCCAGTATTGCAAACCCGCGACCGGCAAGTGCCACCCCAGCACCTGTTCAGTCAGGCTTTCGACATCAGGAGCATAATAGCCCTGCTGTTCCGAGGTGGTTAAGTATGCCCCGTCCTGCCCAAGCTGAATCTGAGCGAGTGTTTGCCCGAGTGGCGAAAGCAGAATTATTTCGTCCCCTGCCTCGGAATGACGCCACCGAACTCCGCTCGAAAAGCTTTCCTTTCCGCCCGTCACTGAAACCCTTCCCGCGAACAGAAAGTTTGGCGACCCCAGGTGCGCAGCATCCGCGGCCGGCTCGATCAGAATCGTTTTTACGACGGTATCTTTATGAGATGGAGCCAGTGCGGAGCAACCGGACAATAAAGGTGGTGCGCACAAGAACAGACTCCACCAGGGAAATGGAAAACGCGGCGGCTGGCGCGATTTTAGGCCGGCATTTACTTCCATCCTGGTCCTATTTCATGAATTTCTTCATTGTACTGACCAGTACCTCATTGCCGGGATGGTTCTTGAGTGCCGATTGCCAGATTTCCTTGGCCTCGTCCCTCGTTCCCTGCACCCAAAGCACCTCACCCAGGTGAGCCGCAATTTCGGGATCGTGGTTCATTCCGAAAGCCTGTTTCAAAAAGCTGAGCCCCTGGTTGAGATTGCCCATCCGGTAATGGACCCAGCCAAGGCTATCCATGATATAGGGGTCATTGGGAGAAAGCTGGATCGCCTTCTCGATCAGTTCCAGGGCTTCCTTGAGACGGTTGGTGTGTTCCGCAAGGCCGTAGCCAAGGGCGTTATACGCGTGCGCATGGTCGGGCTTGAGCTTGATCAGCTTGCGTAGATCCTGCTCCATCAAGTCGGTTTTGCCGATCTTTTCGGCTGCAAGCGCACGGTCGTACAAAAGCTCCATCGAATCAGGAAATTTTTCAAGCCCGTCGCTGAGCAATCGGAATGCTTTCTGGTAGCTTCCCGCTTCTCTCAACAGCTGAGCCTCCGCGACGATAAGCTGCGCACGCTGCTGATCGGTGGTGACGGGGAGATGCTCCAGGTGCTGAAGCGCCTCGTTCATTTTCCCGTTTTTGCTCAACAGCAGCGCGTACCGGATTTGAGCGGGAAGATACTGCGGGCTTCCGCTCGTGACTGACAGGTACGATTCCATGGCCGCGTGAAACTGCTGCGTTTTTTCGTAAACACCCCCGAGATAAAAGCGGACCATCCCCGGGTCCCTGTAATCGAGCTGCAATGCCTTTTTGAAATTTGACTCCGCTGCATCGTAATCGCGAAGCTCTAGCGACAGCAAACCGACCGCTACGGCGACATCGGCGTTTCCCGGATTCTCGGCAAGCAACTGCTGGAACTGCTGCCGCGCCTTCGCGTAATCCTTTTCGGCGAGAAGCAGGCGGGCGTAAGTAATCCGGGTGTCATTCGCTTTCGGATGGGATTTGAGATATTTTTCAAAGAATTCGATAGCACTGGCATTGGAATTACGCGCAAGTATGCGTCCTTGATAGATTGCGGCAACCTCCCAGTCCGGCCTGAGTTCAAGGGCCTTTTTCATCTCTGCCAGAGCCGTATCGAATTGATTCGCAAACCACGCCGCCTGAGATACTGCAAAGTGAGCTTCAGGAAGATCAGGATAGGGTTGAGTAAGCTGCTTGACCAGCTCGAATGTCGCATTCTTGTTCGGGTTGCGCGCCAGGAGGCTGTTCAATTGCATGAACGCTTCGCTGAGATTGGCGCCTTCGGCTGCCAGCAGCTTCTGCAAATGAGGCCGAGCCTCCTCCAGTCGGTCAACATTGACCAGCAACGCGGCGATAGTCTGGCGCGCGGTTACTGAGTCAGGCTCAAACTCAACCCATAGCTTTGCGGCTTCCAACGCCTGCGCCGCTTGGCGCGCGTGAAGGGCAATTTCGGTAGCACGCTGGGCAACTCGCGGATCACGCGTGGTTCTAGCCAGTTTCAGGTATGTTTGAATTGCAAGTTCCTGGTCTCCACGCTGAAGGGCGGTTTCAGCAAGCAGAAAATCGAACAGCATGGGTGCTGTCAGATCCTGGTTGGGCAATTTGGAATGCCCGGCTTCACCCTTCGCTGCTGATTTATTCGCGCTCGCCTTGGTATCGGGCTTGCCCGGTATCTGCGCGCAAGCGGCACAAAAAGTCAGCAGCAACAATGTGCCAGGAAGTTTAAGGATCATGTGGGTAAATCCGGGCAAGTTTGAAAATAGGACAGGGCGAAGCACTGCCTTCCGGCACAAATGCCACATATTAGGTATATTTTACCCTTATCACAAGTGCGCAGCCGTGTGGCAAGATGCGGCGGACGTCCATCCGTCCCTTGGAACAGCAAACAAATGCAACGCGTAACCAATATGTTAGGGAGACAGGGATGCTTTCATGGATTCTCGGTGGGATCACTATCCCCTCTGACTCAGTCCCTTAAGCACCATCATGCCTGAACTACCCGAAGTAGAAGTCATTCGCCGAGGCATTACCCCCCATATCGAGGGCCGGTGCATTGTGGGGACCATGGTAAGAAACGCGGCGCTGCGCTGGACCGTGCCCGCCGATCTGGCGCAGATACTTGACGGTTTTTTCATCGCGAAAGTTTCCCGGCGGGCAAAATACCTGTTGCTCGGCTCTGACAAGGGCACTCTCATCCTGCATCTCGGCATGTCCGGAAGACTCAGGTTGATCCCTGCGTCTGCTGCCGAACCTCCGGGCAAGCATGATCACGTCGATCTGTTGCTGGATACCGGCGCTGTTCTTCGCTTCAGGGACCCCCGCCGTTTCGGCGCGATTCTATGGGAAGCCGGGGACGTCACGCGGCACCCCCTGTTAGCCAAGCTGGGTCCCGAACCCCTCACCGAAATGTTCACCGCCGACCTTTTGTACAAGGCAACGCGAGGGCGGAGCGTCAGCATCAAGCAATTGCTGATGAATAGTAGCGTGGTTGCGGGCGTGGGGAATATTTACGCAAACGAGGCTCTTTTTCGGGCAGGCATCAATCCGTTGACTGCAGCAGGGGACATCGGGATGGGCGGATATCGAAAACTGGTGCAAGCGATAAAGGATACGCTTGATCTTGCAATTGAAGCTGGAGGCAGCAGCCTGCGGGATTTCGTCAACAGCGAGGGCAATCCAGGGTATTTCCAGCAGCAGTACTGGGTATATGGGCGAGCAGGGCGCCCCTGCCGGAAGTGTGGATCGGCGATAAGACAAATCCGGCAAGGCCAGCGCTCCAGCTTTTATTGCCCGGGCTGTCAGAAAGCCGCATCGACAAAAGAAGGCGCCGATCACGTTGAAGATTCTGCGTGAACTTGCCGCTTCCTACTCCACCTCTTTGAAGTTCGCAGCAGAAAATAAGAGCATAATACCTTAATTCACTTTTCTCCCTTTCTGCACGCGGCGTCAGTTTCCCGCCACTTCTTCTCACGGTCTTGAATATTTCCAGGATTAAAAAATGACGATCAGTTTCATTGGCGGCGGCAATATGACACGGGCTCTGATAGGAGGGCTGCTGAAGCAGAATTCACCAGCGGGGATGAGGGTGGTGGAAATTGACGCCGAGCAGCGCGACAGGATACGGCTGGAATTCAATCTGGAGGTATACGCCGAGCTCGACAAGGGGGTTGCCGGCAGCGATACCGTCGTGCTTGCAGTCAAGCCTCAGCAACTCTCCGCTGTCGCTCGCGAACTGGCGCCACTGCTTTCAGGCCATCTCGTCATTTCCATTGCTGCAGGCATTCGGGCTGCAGATATTTCCCGCTGGCTGGGGGACTACTCGAAAATTGTACGCGCGATGCCCAATACTCCAGCCCTGGCTGGTTCGGGTATTACCGGCCTGCATGCGCTTCCGGCGGTTGATGAAAAAGGAAAACTTGACGCAGAGACCCTGTTTGCAGGGGTGGGATCGGTGCTGTGGTGCCCGCACGAAGAGATGCTGGACGTTGTGACGGCTGTGGCCGGCAGTGGGCCGGCGTATGTATTTTATTTCATGGAGGCGATGCAGAAAGCAGCGGTTGAACTTGGGCAAACTGCGGCCCAGGCACGGCAGCTGACAATTGAAACGTTCCTGGGCGCTGTAAGGCTTACCATCCAGAGTAACGAAGACGCGAGCATACTGCGTGCACGGGTAACATCGCCGGGGGGAACCACAGAACGCGCGATCCGCTCCTTTGAAGCTGACGGGGTGCAGAATGCGATAGTCAAGGCAATCCACCTGGCGCACGAGCGATCCCAGGAGTTGGGCGATGAATTCGGCAAGACATAACGTTACCGTAAATATCGGTTGCAGGGCTCGCCATGCTTAACCAGATGCTTGTATTTCTGCTGGACACTTTACTTGGGCTATTTTCCCTGGCGTTATTGCTTCGTTTTTACATGCAACTGGTGCGCGCCCCTTACGGCAACCCAGTGTCGCAATTTCTCATGAGTATCACTGACTTCGTTGTACGGCCCGCCCGGCGAATCATCCCGAGCTTAAGGGGTATCGATCTTCCGACACTGCTACTGGCGTGGCTTGCACAGTTCGCCCTGCTGGCAAGCGTATATATGCTTCAAGGCTACAATTTCAGCTCGACCATGGGCATTGCGGCCGCTGGATTGAGCCTGCTTGCGCTCCTCGAAATTATCAAAATGACGCTTTATATCGTAATGGCAGCGGTGATCATTCAGGCAGTACTGTCCTGGGTCAACCCCCACAGCCCGCTTGCCCCTCTGCTCGACAGTTTTACCCGCCCCTTTCTGGGAGTGTTCCGGAAGCGGATCCCACCCATCGGAAATGTGGACCTATCCCCGTTTTTTATCTTGATCGTTATTCAGTTGCTGTTATTTCTGGTGGCGGGAGTGGAAAAGGGAATTTCCCGTTTATTCTGATGTGATAAGCCAGGCGTGGTGGCGCTACGAAACCAATGACAAAGGACGGCGCCTTATCCTTAATCTGCATATCCAGCCAGGGGCGAAACGTACGGAGGTAGCGGGCTTGCATGGGGACGCCTTGAAAATAAGGCTGGCCGCACAGCCGTTGGAGGATGCCGCCAATTCAGCGCTGCTTGAATTTCTGTGCAGAATCTTTGATGTTCCGCTCCGGCAGGTAATCCTGAAACGCGGTACTCACTCGAGGCGCAAGATCGTCGAGATACGGGAACCCGCGCGGGAAGCCAAGGCGTTGTACGAGACAGGTTGACGATAAGTAAAAGGGCGGGCAGTTTTCAAGTTCAGATTCTTATCGAACTCACTCGACAGTCTCACTTGGCAATAGTAATGCTCGGTACGCCGACACGAGGCATGTCGGTAATAGTCATCTGGAATAATAGATACAGCATCTGAAACGCGTCCCGATCCCACCGGGAGAGCGGACCGTCTATGTTCACGAAGTAATATTTGCCGTGTGAATAAACAGATGTTTCTTCTTTTGGAGGAGGATCGTCTTTAGCGACAACTTCCATGGCGAAAACCGGGTTCTCATTGTTCAAGAGAGCGGGAGTTCGTGGATCGGGATCCACGTGATACTCCGGCTCGTCGCCGACGGAGCGACCGAGGAAACTGAGAATCGCATGGAAACTCCTCAGCCGGAAAACCCCTCTCATCGGCCACTCCCCGCCCGGATGACCGGGACGGATATCGAATGCGACGTCATTGCCTATCCAGTCCTCCGCCTCCTCGTTCAACCTCGCGCGCTCGTGCGGGGATAACGTGTCGGGGTCGTAATTCGTAATAAGGATCGGCCCTACCGATTGCTTGCGAAGCGTATAAACGTCATTCTGTCTGTTATAGAGAACGGAGAATTCCTTTTGTAGAGCCAGAAAACTGTCCCCGGACACAGAAGCGCCCGGGATGGTCCACGTCTGTTCAAGGTTCAAAGGTTCCGCGTAAAGCTGGTTCTGGTCCTGAATGGCCGACAGATGCAGAACGATGCGCCGGAACATTTCGTACCCCGATGGATCGGATGGCCGGTTACGATAGCCGGTCTCCTGCTTTGCATTCTGAATGCGAACTTCCTGCGCCATCAATCTTAGCAAGAGATCAATATCGTAGCGCTGGCGAAGCAAAAGGGTAAGCTTGTTTTGCTGGAACGGGGTAAGGAGCCGTCGCGTAAATTCCTCTCCTTCGATAGGCACAATGCTGATGGTGGGATTTTCAGCCACGCTGCCTCCGAATACGGGCAAAAGCATGCCGCCAGCGTTGCCCGTCAGCGCAGGCGTTCCCCCCGCGCTAAAGCGGAAATCGAAGGTTGCTGCGACGTTGGAAACTCCCGTAAAGTGCACGGGCTGATGATGATGGGCGCGAGCAATATTCATCAGCAGCTGTTTGGATC
>DASSHJ010000193.1:0-9631 GCA_035692965.1 Nitrosospira sp.
ACCGTATAACCGGTCGCTTCAACCCAGTTTTCGGGCCTCCAGTTGACTGCGCGGCGCCCCTGGTCTGCGGCAGTTCCATTTTTGGCTGTTTGGTTTTGATCTGCTGCCGTGGGAAGCGGACCCCATCCACCCGGTGATTTCCAGCCAACCAGATCGCATCCGTCCTGAGGGGAAATGCCCGCGCAATGCAGATGGGTTTCTCCTTGGGCTTCCCCCTGCCCGCGGTAGGATACAAATCCCTGCATAGATCCACCTGCTGCTGTTTGGTTTTGCGAAGGCTGCCCAAGAAAATGTTCCATAATCGTGAAATGGTTTTGATTGTGGACAAGCAGCGAGGCCAGCAGCTCTCCAGGGCCATGCGAGGATGACGCCGCTGTCCAGGCGTGGCGCAGGAAAGGCGAGGTGGCGGAAGAGAAGGCTGCTTCGGCCGAAGCACTATGGAGGCCCAGCGACAGCAGACAGGCGTTTGCGCCACGCGCGAGTTCAACAAATACGGCTGCGCTGGCATCGTCCATGATGGCAATCCACCTGACGTCCCGCGACTGATTCAGTAATTCCGCCATCCTGCCGGGCTCAGCCAGCAAGCCGCCTTTTAATGTCACCGTGCTCAACTGGGGAGGGGGCGAACCGGTCAGCGATGCGTACCGGGAGTAAGCTGAGTAAGCGACGCGTGCCCCGTCGGCGAAGATCTTATCAAACTGCGTATTGCCGAGCAGCAGGCGGAAGCTCCTGGTCGTATTGGACAGGGGTTCGGCCGCCGACGCAGGGTTGATGGGGGGAATGCCAAGGGCCAGCAGCGCACCTCCGGTCACAGCGCCTTTCATGAAATTACGTCTGGTCTCGTCCATCGAAGGCAGTCCTTTCAAGGGCCTTGCTTCGGTCTAGGGCCTTGCTTTGCTTCCGGAAATGAAATCCGCGAGCTTCGCCAGCGACTCGTCATCGATTTCCGAAGGCCGGAAGGCGGGCATCGCCCTGTTTCCATTCCGAACGACAGTACGGATATAGGCGGAAGGAAGGTCGCGGTTGCGAATGGGCGGGCCAACGCCTGATTCATGGCAGTATACGCAGATCCCAGCGTATACCTGCGCGCCATCTTTCCACGCAAACCCTTGCCCCGGCGGTTCCTGCTCTGCCGCCGATACATTTTGTGCCGCGATTCCCCCCGCGGCTATCACCGCAAGCAAAAAACAGGCGATTGATGCTCCCGGTTTTGCCTTTTTCATGTTCAGTTTCCGAAGAACGCTTGTTTGAAGCGAGCACTTTTAACGCACGCCTCGGCAACGCCTCATTTCATCTTAGGCGAAAGGCGGCACAGTGTTCCCGTTTTATCCAGGATGATGGCCAACGTTCTTCATATCCGTTTGTTTATTCTTGCGTCTTGGATTGCAGCGCCTTACTTTGTTCTACTGTCCAGCCGACAATCTCTCCTGCGAGCCTATCGGAAGCTTTTCCGAAAGCCTTGATCACTTCAGGCATTCCCGTGCCTTCGACCCGCTGCATGACTTCGAATCCGTTTGTGGCTATCGCCTTATATCGCGCCGGTTGCACGAGCGTGGCGTACATGCGGATTATCACGGCTGGCTTCCCTTCGACGTATTCCACCTGGAAGGCTGCGAGTTCTCCATCCAGTTCGAGATCGGGAAGCAGGTCGGCATTATCGTGACCTATTGTGTTCAGCCGCCCGTCGGCCCGAAAAGCATTCGTGAGCCGGTTGCGAACCAGTACGGAAGCTGAATCGCTCCAGCGCGCGCCCTTGTAGGCGTTGATCCGGTTATCCTCGTTTACGATAAGCACCTGTTGGCTATCCGTGACTCGGCTCCCGAAGGGGGTGGAAACCCGCACGGTCCCGGGAAGTTTATCTGCGTGCGCCGTGTTCGTAATGGAAGAGGAAGGCAGTTGATATAGCTCGATTGTCTCTGCCTGGGGAAGTATCGAGCAGGCGCCCAAAAACGCGCATATCATCCCCATTTCGAACATGAAATACCGTTGACCCGCGGTCATGGTTCGACCTCCTCTATTTTTTCGCGGCCCGTGAGGTAACTGGCAGGACTATCCTCAAGCCGGCTGGCTATTCTTCTTACCGAGATCAGTGTCTCCCTGAGTTCCTGCAAGGCAGGGCCAAGCTCGTTGAGGCCACGAACGCCCCCCGCAAGGCCGGCGCGATTATCGCGCAGGAGTTGATCGAGGGCATTCGCGCTGTTCTCGAGCGAAGCCATCGCCCGTCCGGCGCTGCCAAGCGCGCGTGCGCCCTCATCGTCGACGAGTGATTGCGCGTTGCCCACCAGCTTCGATGCTTGCTGCAACACCGAATTTGCCTGCCTGCTGGATGCCGTCAACTGCTGTATCAATTCCCTGAAATTTTCGTCCTGGCTTGCAAGAGTGCCCGAAGCGCGATCCAGATTTATGAGAATCTTGCTGAAGTGCTGAACATTCTCAGGCGAGAGTATTTCCCCGGCCCGCTGGATCAGTTCCGTAAGCTCAGCCAAGTTGTCGCCGCTTTCCTCAATCAACTTCGCGAAGGGTGAGGGCGTGGCGACGATGACGGGCTCTTCGCCATCTGGGGAGACAAGATCTGGGCTATCCGGTGTCCCGCCGCTGAACTGGATGACGGAGTTTCCGGTAATGCTCGTCAAGGCCAACCGGGCCTTGGTATCCTGCTTGATCGGGGCCTTGCCGTTCACGCGAATACGGGCGAGAACCCGGCGGGGATCTTGCGGATCGAGCTCAAGCTCCACCACTTCCCCGATCTTTATACCGTTGTATTGCACTTCGCTTCCCTTCGACAGGCCTCTTACCGTTTCATTGAAAACCACAACGTAATAGCCCTGTTCGTCAGCCGACGACTTGTTCAGCCACAAGGCGAACAGCAAGGCGGCGGTGACGGCTATTACCGTAAACAGTCCGATTAGAACATGATGCGCGCGAGGCTCCATCAATCGACCTCCTGCACGGGCAGCGCGAGTCGTCCGGGAGCGGCTTTCCTTACGTTTCTTGCTGCGCGTCCGCGCGGTCCGTTGAAGTACTCCTGCACCCAGGGATCATCGGTGTCTACGACTTTATCGAGCGGGCCGACCACCAGTATCCGCTTGTGGGAAAGCACGGCGACGCGATCGCATATGGCATAAAGCGTATCCAGATCATGCGTGACGATAAAAACGGTGAGGCCGAGGGCATCGCGCAGCGTGAGGGTAAGCTGGTCAAATTCAGTGGCGCCGATAGGATCGAGGCCCGCCGTCGGCTCATCCAGGAACAGGATGTCCGGATCGAGGGCGAGCGCTCGCGCCAGTGCCGCACGTTTGATCATTCCGCCCGAGAGGGCGGATGGATATTTCTCTCCAGCTTCAGCGGGAAGGCCGGCAAGCGCAAGCTTGACTTCGGCAAGACGTTCTGCGTCTGCCCGTTCCAGGCCCCCATTTTCAATAAGCGGGACTGCGATATTTTCGGTGACGGTCAGCGACGAAAACAGTGCGCCCCCTTGGAAGAGCACGCCAAAGCGGCGCTCGAGCCGGACTCGCTCCTTGCGGGGCAGCTTCAGCAGATCTTCGTCAAAAACGCATATCGTGCCGGAGGCGGGTGTCCGCAATCCGACGATCGACCGCAGAAGAACGGATTTGCCGGAGCCCGAGCCACCGATCACCCCCAGGATCTCGCCGCGGTAGACATTCAGGTTCAAATTGTCGTGCACGACCTGGTCGCCGAATCGATTCGTCAGATTGCGAATCCGGATCACCGCTTGGGCATCCGGTTCCTGGCGCCTCCCGGCCGCCTCATCCGTCACCATCCCATTTCCATGAAAAACAGCGCAGCCATCGCATCAAGAAAAATCACCACGAAAATTGAATGCACGACACTGGCAGTCGTATGTTGGCCGAGCGACAACGCGCTGCCGCCGACTCTAAGACCTTCGAGGCAGCCGATAACGGCGATGATGAAGGCAAAAACGGGTGCCTTGGACATTCCCAGCAGGAAATGCCTTAAAGGGATTTGCTCATGGAAAATATTGAGGAACATTGCGGGCGAGATATTCAGTTCCAGCGCGCACACGAGCGCGCCACCCGCTATTCCTGCCATCATGGCCAGAAACGTGAGAATAGGCAGAGAGACGAACAATGCCAGTATGCGTGGCAATATGAACAGGTTGATAGGGCTTAGACCCAGTACCCGGGTTGCGTCGATCTCTTCGTTGATCTTCATCGACCCCAGCTCTGCAGCGAACGTGCTTGCGGTTCGCCCTGCCATCAGGATAGCGGTCAGCAGGACAGCGAGTTCGCGCAAAAACGCAAAAGTCACCAGGTTGACCGTATAGATGCCGGCGCCGAAATCTGCGAGGACGGTGGCCCCCAGGAAAGCAATTACCGCGCCCACCATGAAATTCAAAAGCACAATGATGGGCACGGCGTCCATGCCGGTCGCCTGGATTTGCGCGACCACCGAAGTGATGCGCCAGCTTCGCGGGCGCAGGAGACCTCGCGCCAGCGCTTCGAGTGTCAGGCCTGAGAAACTGAGCATTGCCACTATTTCACGCCAGAATCTTTCCATCCCCAGGCCGACGCGGGCAAAAAATTCCATAAACGCGTTCTGCGGTGGCTTGTGGGGTATTTCTCCGGTGTTTTTCATTGCCGCAGCGACGGTTTGCAGTAACTGAATGCTCCCCGTGCTCAACGTCGAATTGCCGCTCGAAACTTTCCTCGCCAGATTTTCACCAAGCAGTTCGTACAGCCGCGATGCCCCGGACGTATCGATCGCCTTGAGCCCGGTCAGATCAACGTTACGCGGAGCAGCAGTCAAATCTGCTCCCTCGGCGCGAACGTGCGCAATCTGTTCGCCCAGCACGGCATAATTGCCGAGGGTCCAGTCGCCACGCACAGTGAGCTTTGGCGGATTCTTGGAAGGATCCCAGGTCACCAGGGCTGGATCAGTCATGATTTTCGTGATGCATAACTCCTTGCACCTAAAATAAACTCTTACTTAGTTATAGCAGCCCCCGGATGTTGACACTTGTGCTAGAGGTGCGACCGAGTGAGAACGGGGAGCAAAGCAGCTTGAAGGGAAGAATCTCGGAGGCCGCCATCGGCCAGGGGATCATTGCAAGGTATGGCACTCGCGCGGGTTGGGATGGAAATGAAAGTCCTTACCGGCTCTTGCGACACGAACGCAGCGCTCTTTTTTTCATTGAACCTATCCTGCCTCTGCATTGGATTATCGCTGTCGTTGAAACCATTGTCCCCGAATCGTGTCCGAAGCAAGGCTGTCACTCGCGGTGCAGGTGCGATGATCCGCGATGAAAGTTTCCTGGAGCGAGCGGCGGCGCATTGCCAAGTTATGGTCAAGTTTGCGCAGCGATTATTTTTGGCAACTTCCAGATTAAGGTAAAATAACCGGTTTCACCGGATGGGAATACCGCATGCAAAGTGCGTTACGAGGAAGCCTGGTTGCAATCGTGACCCCTATGCACGAAGACGGGGAACTGGATCTGGAGCGTTTTCACGGCCTGATCGAGTTTCACATCGCGCAGGGGACGGATGGCATCGTTGTGGCAGGCACAACCGGAGAATCTCCAACTGTCGATTTCGATGAGCACCACCTTCTGATTCGTTCTGCGGTGCGATATGCGGCGGGACGCGTGCCAGTCATCGCGGGGACGGGCGCCAATTCGACGCGCGAGGCCATTGAGTTGGCGATTTACGCGAAGGATGCAGGGGCGGATGCAAGCCTGTCGGTCGTTCCTTACTACAACAAGCCGACGCAGGAAGGGTTGTATCGCCACTTTCGCGCAATCGCCGAGGCAGTCGATATTCCACAGATTCTCTACAACGTTCCCGGCAGGACTGTGGCCGATATTTCCAACGAGACGGTACTGCGGCTGGCGGAGATTCCGAATATCGTCGGGATCAAGGATGCTACGGGCGATATTGGACGAGGTTTCGATTTGTTGTGTGGGATTCCGGAGAATTTTTCGGTTTATAGCGGCGATGATGCGAGCGCGCTCGCTCTGCTCTTGCTGGGCGGGCATGGCGTAATTTCAGTGACGGCCAATGTCGCTCCAAAAGTGATGCACGAAATGTGTCTTGCGGTGTTTGCCGGGGATCTCGTTGCCGCCCGGGCGGCGAATAAAAAGCTGCTGAGACTGCATATCGACTTGTTTGTCGAGGCCAACCCTATCCCTGTCAAGTGGGCGGTGGCTCAAATGGGATTGATCGGCCCCGGCCTGCGGTTGCCCTTGACACCCCTGTCGGATCGATATCACGCTCTGGTCAGAGATGCGATGCGCTGGGCAGGAATAACGGTTAATTGATGAATCAAGCGTATACAACATGAAATGGCGGGTATGGATCGCGCTGTGTATGGTAGTCAATCTGGCTGGCTGCCAACTCATGAGCTTGTTGCCAGAAGCCAAAAAAATCAATTACAAGTCGGCGGGGAAACTCCCACCCCTGGAAGTGCCGCCCGACTTGACAGCACCTGGGTCGGACGAGCGTTACGTCGTGCCGGACATCAGTCCCACTGGCTCTGCGACATTTTCCGCTTACAGCAAGGATCGGACCAAGCTTGCAGGCGTTGATGGCGCCGCAGTTCTTCCCGCAGCGGATGAAACGGGCGTGCGGATGGAGCGCTCCGGGACCCAGCGCTGGGTTGTTGTAAAGGGCGAGCCGGAGGATATCTGGCCGGTAGTCAAGAATTTCTGGCAGGAGCTGGGCTTTATTATCAAATTGGAACTGCCGGAAGCTGGGGTCATGGAGACCGATTGGGCGGAAAACCGTGCGAAGATACCCGACGACCTGATTCGCAGTGCGTTGTCAAAGATTCTCGATACGCTGTATTCGACCGCCGAGCGCGACAAGTTTCGTACGCGTCTGGAACGGGGCGAGACTGGCACGACGGAAATCTATATCAGCCATCGTGGGATGGATGAAGTGATGGAAGGCAATGTTCGCACCGTATGGCAGCCACGTCCGCCTGATCCTGACCTTGAAGCCGAGATGCTTTCCCGCTTGATGATACGATTTGGCGCCACGGAGGAACGGGCGCGGTCGTCGATGGCGAGCGCGGGAACGGCCAGGGAGCGCGCCCGCCTGGGTGAGAAGGGCCGGGCACTGACCGTGAATGAAGCATATGACCGAGCGTGGAGACGCGTGGGACTGGCGCTCGATCGTATCGGCTTCACAGTTGAAGATCGCAATCGCTCGCAGGGAATCTATTACGTGCGCTATGTAAATCCTGATGAGGACAGCGGCGCCGGCACGGGGGCCAAGGGATTGTTGTCCAAGCTCATCTTCTGGAGTCAGGGCGAGGACACCGACCAGCCAGGGCAATACCGCATACAGCTCAGTGAAGCGGGCCAGGCGACGGATGTCAAGGTGCTGAACAAGGAGGGGGGAGCCGAGAAATCCAGCGATGCGACCAAGATATTGAAACTGCTATATGACCAGTTGAAGTAAACTGGTCCGAAGCGGAAGGAATATCCATTGAGTCAAAAGGAGGGCTCGGGGGCTTCTGGCAGACTCACTCCCTGCAATAGGATGGTATCCAGCTGTGTTCGATCATGTAACGGGGAACCTGATTAAAGTCGAAAGCAATTCCATCCTTCACCATCTGGTTAACATCGAACAGATGCTTGATTTCCGGGATGTCTTCAAAGAAATGAATATAGAAAGGCTTGACGAGCGCTCTTGAAATCCTGACGCCCAACGGACCCAGGAAGTTTCTTCTTAGCCCGACATGGGCAGTCTCATCAATGGTAATTTCATCCAGTAACTGGTGGAGACGTCCCCTGACTTCGGGTTCTTCCGCAAGCAGTTCATCGATCAGGCGTGCCAGATGGCAATAGAAAGTGACTCCCATGAGCTCGGTTACAAAAGCCGGAGCGGCGATCAGAAAATCGGGGGCTTTGGGAAACTGTTCATAGATCTTTTCCTGAAAGGGGCTTAAAGGCACCCAGTGAACCTTGTCAAGGCCGCATGTGCGCAACATCTCGTCAAACAGGCGGACATGACAAAATTCCTCTGCCAGGTGCACGCGGGTGATCTTGTCTACGATGTTAAAGGAGTGGGCCATATCGGGAACTGCTTCCCACGCGCCTTTAATTCCTACCCATTCATGTCTGGCAAACTTATATAGGCATGTCAACATTAGCGTCATACGATCCAGCGAGGCAGGATCATCTTCCATTTTTATGTAATTGCGATAAAACCCCTCCGGGTCCGTCAAAGGACAGCGCAATTTGACAGGATTGCTCTGGAACTGCCTGAGACGAATGCGTTTCTCGGATAAATCCTTATCATGTTCAATCAATGCTCCGCTGTGCCGCTGGGTGAATTGCCAGTAGGCTTCGAAGTTTTCCTGCCTCTGCTGTGCGGATGCGGGGGAAAAGACGGAACGATACTTTACTTGGTCCATGGATATTCCTCCTGTCATCAGCTGCGGGACTCCTTATAAATCATAGCGAATATTATGTAATGGAGAACTTCGCACGCTCAGTCACCTTCGGCTCCTGGGCTAATTAGAGACAGTCGGAACAGATTAGGTTTTTCCTTCTGCTTTCTGTCAACGGCGATCCATGGCCGCATTTCTGAATCAATGGCGAGACCCTCGGTCTTGCCAATTCCCTTGGGTAGGATCCACCAGGCGTCATCATTTATGTTAACCTTTTCTTCATCCGGCTTCAGGACTTTTTCCAGGCGAATCAGCGTCGAACTTTCGTGAGACAGTAGATATACGTGACCATCCGGGCCAAGCGTGATTTCGCTCGCATCGCTGGCGAGTTCGCGCAGGCGATCCGAAAATTCCCAGGATTTGAGCGCGACGAGAGTCGGTTCCTGCTGACCAGGTGCCCGGGATGGCAACGCAAAGGCTTCGTCTGGCGCCAGGAAAGTGTCCGGTCCGTAGCCCGTGGCGAGATCCCCTTGCGGACCAAATTCCACCAGCAAGGAGGGTTTTTTTTCCTTCAGGATCAGCAAATGGCCCTTCTTCATGAGCAGCATTCCTTCACCACGCGAATTTGGCCGGTTACCCCAAAGGCGGTTGAGGTGCTTCAAGGGTGAAGTGTCGAGAGTAATTATTCCTCTGTTTTCGTTGATGCGATCATCGAAGCACGAAACTTTGCTGTCCGTCTCGCTCAACATGCAAACCGTATCCACCCCGTCGGCTGCGACCGCTTCCCATTGCGAGGCGCCGGCGGCTCGTCTTCCTGAAGGTAAAGCCGCATCTTTCAAGCTGATGACAATTCCCCCAGATGATCCGTCAATATAAAAGGTGACGACCTCACGGGTTGCATCTCCAACGGCATAAAGGCGCAAGCTCCGGTTAGCCGTTTGCGCCCCTTTACTGTCAAGTGCAGGAGCAGGGGCCAGCCCCGATATCTCCAGAAGCGGAAGCGTGTATCGATTTGTGACAACCAGTTCGCGCGAGGAATTTTCCCGGGCGGAAACGGATCCGGAGAACGCAACTATAGCCATGCCGGCCAGGATGAAAGGGGCCGTAAGGCCGATCGACGGAAATAATGATGCGGGCATGCCGGGAACCTGAATCGTGCGCCTTGTGATCATACCCGATTTTATCAGCAATGCGCTTCACGAGGACTTGGTTAGAAGTCCTTTAAGTCCGATGGGCAATGCGTGTGAGGGACGTAAGA
>DASSHJ010000194.1:0-8068 GCA_035692965.1 Nitrosospira sp.
AGAAACGACAACCAGGTGAGATTGCGTTGATCCAGCCAATTTTCCAAGCGCGCGATCTTTCCTTCCCTGAAGCAGGGAAGACCGGAAACCCTACCTGTAAACTCACCGTCCTTTTGTTCGGGCTCCGTCGCAACCAGGTTATCTATCCCCAATGCACGCGCAATGGGTCCCGTCACGAAGCTGTTCGTTGCGGTAATGATGATGCACAAATCATGGCCAAGCATATGCTGCTTGATCAGTTCATGTGCACGGGGAGCAATCAATCGCAAAACCCTGTTCTTCATGAACTCGCTATGCCACGCGTCGAGTTGCACGCGGGGATGCCGTGACAGCGGCTTCAACTGAAAATCCAGAAATTCGTGTATATCGAGCGTGCCGGCCTTGTATTGCTCATAAAATTCCAGATTGCGCGCTTCGTATACTTCACGGTCGAGCACGCGCTTTTCAATCAGGAATTGGGCCCATTCGAAGTCGCTGTCGCCCGCGAGGAGGGTATTGTCGAGATCGAATAAAGCGAGATTCACGATTCTTCCTCAAATAATTCCCGGATCAGGGGAACCGTAACTTTTCGCTGGCTCGCCAAGGAATAGTTGTCGAGAGCATCCAGTATTGCAATCAATGAAGACAGATCCCGCTGTGTATGACGTAACAGGTATTCGCACACCTCGTCCGGCACATCGAGTCCCCGGCTGGCCGCGTGGCTTTTCATCGCCTTTATTTTTTCCTCGTCGGTCAATTCGTGAACCTGGTATACCAGACCCCAACCGAGACGCGATACAAGATCTGCACGCATCTTCAGTTGCGCAGGCGGGACGGGGCCGCTCGCGAGCATAAATGCTCGGCCTTCATCATGGATGTAATTATAAAGACCGAATAGCCCGATCTGCGAATCCGCACCGAGATGGTCCACGCCATCCACAATGATGCAATCAGCCTCCCGCCCCTCGACGAAACGAGTGTCCCGCTGGCATTCAAAATACGCCACCTTCATTTTGCTACGCCTGCATATTGCGGCTATTGCTTTCAACAGATGTGTCTTGCCGGAACCCGGCCCACCCCATAAATAGACGAGACGTTCGCCCTCTCGGCCCATAACGACGCTGCTCAGGGTCTGCAGCAATTCAATATTGCGCCCCGGCACGAAATTCGCCAGCGTAGGCTGCGCGGGAGGGGCGATACCTAGCAGCAATTGCTTCATAAGAAAGCAGAAGGTTGGCGCTTACCGGATGATCCGCCCATATTTACGGTAAAATCAGCGCGATTCAAAAAAGGAAGCACTCTAACTGCAACTTGGCGAGAACTCAACTTGACTTCATCCAAATCGGAAAACTCAGCCTCGAATCCGCTTTCCTACCGATCAGCAGGGGTAGATATTGACGCAGGTGACCGATTGGTGGAAAACATCAAGCCGTTTGCCAAGCGGACGATGCGATCGGAAGTACTTGCGGGCATCGGTGGGTTCGCCGCGTTATTCGAGATCTCGAGGAACTACCGGAACCCCGTTCTCGTATCCGGTACCGATGGTGTCGGGACCAAACTCAAACTCGCGTTCGTGTCCGACAGGCACGATAGTATCGGTATTGATCTGGTCGCGATGAGCGTCAACGACATTTTGGTGCAAGGCGCCGAGCCCCTGTTTTTTCTTGATTATTTCGCGTGTGGCACGCTGGACGTATGCACAGGCACGAAAGTCATTAAAGGTATCGCGGAAGGGTGCGAACAGGCGGGATGCGCCCTGATAGGCGGGGAAACGGCGGAAATGCCGGGTATGTATCCACGGGGTGAATACGACCTTGCCGGCTTCGCAGTGGGGATTGTGGAAAAAAACCGGATCGTGACCGGATCGACGATCCATGAAGGAGATGCCGTTCTGGGACTGGCGTCAAGCGGAGCCCATTCGAACGGTTACTCTCTGATCCGCAAGATCATCGAAAAAAACAATATCGACCTGTCCGCTGATTTCGGCGGACAAGCGCTGATAGACGTCCTTATGACCCCGACGCGCATTTATGTAAAATCGATACTCGAGCTGATGAAACATCTTCCGGTAAAGGGCATGGCGCATATAACCGGGGGGGGGCTGATAGAGAATATTCCACGCGTTTTGCCGGATAATCTGGCGGCGGTGCTAACCCTGAACTCATGGCCTGTGCCCCCGTTGTTCCATTGGCTCCAGCAGCAGGGTAACGTAGCTGATCAGGAAATGTTCCGGGTCTTCAATTGCGGGATTGGCATGGTGCTCATCGTAGCGGAAGAATTCGCCGGTGATGCGCTGATGCTGTTGCAATCCTCCGGAGAGAGCGCCTGGCGCATCGGCCGGATTGAGCCGCACGTTGCAAATTCACCTCGAGCAGTCATTGAATGAAGGGAAACGCAAGCGGTTCCCGCGCTGACCATTGAAGTCCGTTGTTATCCTGATCTCAGGCCGCGGAAGCAACATGCAAGCGCTGATGGAAGCGAGGCTCCCTGCAAGAATAAGCGCAGTAATCAGTAATCGACCCAACGCACCGGGCCTGGCAATCGCCAAAAGGCATGGAATTGAAACCATAGCGGTCGACCAGCAGTCATACCCCGACAGGCGTGCATTCGACGATGCGTTGGCGAATACGATCGAGGGTTATACTCCTGACGTCATTGCACTCGCGGGATTCATGCATATTTTGGATAACGATCTCGTCAGCCGCTATCAAGGTAAATTGTTAAATGTTCACCCCTCGCTGCTACCCGCTTTTCCCGGCCTCTTCTCTCACCGGCGGGCATTACAGGAAGGCGTTAAAATCCATGGCTGTACCGTGCACTTCGTTACGCCTGAGATGGATCGTGGCCCAATCGTTATCCAAGCGGCAATTCCCGTATTGCCAGGCGATACGGAGGAAACCCTAGGGGCACGGGTACTGGAACAGGAACACCGCATTTATCCGGAAGCCGTGCGCTGGTTCGTTGAAGACCGGCTGAAACTTTCCGGTAATTGTGTGGACATAAGCAAAGCCGAGCCCGACGGCTCGGTGCTATATTCACCAGGATTATCATCATGAAAAAATTTCTTGCAGTCCTCTTCTTTTGGCTGGCCTTCCCCGCCATCTCCGCTCTTCCTGCGTCTCGCGGCACCGTCCCATCGCGCGTGGATATCAGTTATTCGATCACAGCGGGCAACCTTGAAGGCGAGGTAAACGACACGGTGGAAATCAGGCAGGAAAATGGCACCCGAAGCTACAACATTTACAGCGAGGGGCGAGCCAAGGGCTTATTAGCGCTCACTCAACCGGATAACGTAGTGAGAGACAGCGAGGGAACGGTCACTCCCAAGGGAGTCCTGCGTCCCGCGCGCTTTTCTGACCAGCATGGCAAAAAACTGCCCAAGGTTGCCATATTTGATTGGGACAAAAAATCGCTAACGCTTCAGCACAAAGGCAAGGAGGAACACAGACAACTGCCGGCGGATGCCCAGGACAAGTTGAGCCTGCTATACAGCTTCATGTTCACTCCTGTTCGTGGCAAGGTGATACAGCTTCATGAAACAGACGGAAAGCGGCTTGAACCGGTGCGATATGCCGTGGACAGGGAAACACTGGATACCCCGATGGGCAAACTTGAAACCATTGTTCTGACCAAGCAATTGGACAAGAACGAGGACGGCGGGCGCGACAAGAAGATCTGGCTCGCCGTCGATCACCATATGCTGCCCGTACGTATTATTGCGCATGAAAAAATGGGTATTGTGACCGACCAGATGGTTACGAATATCAGCTACGGAGAGCCGTCGAACGGCTTGAAACAAGGGCAACTCCAGATAAAATAATTTGAGCTGGCTCCAATAATTCATCTTTCCTGTTGCGCACCGTCTCCGAGCGACTCCTGCGTGGTAGTTGTGTGCCTGATATTTTGAGCAATCCGCTGCGCCTTACCCCGTCCTATCTCGATATCACCACTTCAGCTCTGCGCGCAGTGCTTCCGCTGGAATTTCCGGCCGATGCGATATTACGGAACTTCTTTCGCAACAATCCGAAGCTTGGCCCGAGTGAAAGAGCTTTTATCGCCCAAACCATATTCGGGATTCTCCGGCATCGGTTTTTTCTTGAAAGCATAATCCTCAATCCCCGGCCGCGCTCCCTGCTCATAGCCTATCTAATCAAGTACGGTGGACTCAATTTGAGGGAAGTTGCTCCTTTCCTCAGCGAACGCGAAACAAAATGGGCGACAACCCTCAAGGCAATATCAGAGGAATCGCGACCACTTGCGATAAGAGCTGAACTCCCGGACTGGTTGATTGAAAAGCTGCGGCATTTCATGACGGAAAGCGCCATTCTCGCACTGGGTCGCTCATTGCAGCAAAATGCGTCCGTCGACTTGCGCGTCAACACTCTTATGGCAAGCCGGGAGAACGTCATCGCGTTGCTTGAGCAGACCGGGATTGCGTCAGCCGCTACACCCTATTCTCCTGTGGGGATACGACTGGCGGAAAACCCCGCCATTAACCGTCATGAACTGTTCCTGAGCGGAAAAGTGGAAGTCCAGGATGAGGGCAGTCAATTGCTGGGGTATCTGGTCGCGCCGAAGCGGCGCGATATGGTTGTCGATTTTTGTGCGGGGTCCGGAGGTAAGGCGCTGATGCTAGGAGCGATGATGCATTCGCAGGGGCGGATTTACGCTTTTGATACATCCGAGAAGCGGCTGAATAACCTGAAACCGCGCCTCAAACGCTCCGGTCTCTCAAATCTTTTTCCTCAGCTTATCGCTCACGAAAAAGACCAGAAGGTGAAACGCTTGACTGGAAAAATAGATCGAGTCCTGGTAGATGCTCCCTGTAGTGGTCTGGGCACGCTGCGCCGTAATCCGGACTTGAAATGGCGTCACTCACCCCAGAGCATAGAGGAACTCAAACACAAGCAGTCTGCAATCCTCTCTTCTGCTGCACACCTGCTCAAGCCCGGGGGCAGGCTGGTTTATGCGACCTGTAGCTTTTTGCCAGAGGAGAACCAGCAAATTGTGGAGGATTTCCTCGCGAATAACCGGCAGTTCACCTTGTTAAACTGCGCGGAATTACTGGCACAGCAAAAGATCCCTGTCGATACCGGCGTATTTTTACAACTATCGCCTGCTTCTCACGGGACGGATGGTTTTTTTGCCGCAGCGATGGAGATCAAACAGTAAAGCAGGAGCGCGAAAAACAAAGGCGGGAGCTCCTCCTTCACCTTCTTCGGCCCTGATTTCTTCTACTATTGGCGGGCATCTTGCCGCTTGCAGCGAAGCTGTCCCAATCGGCGTTCCACTCAATAGACCCTGCCTGCGTGCTACCATGCGTTAGCATAAACGAAGACGAGCATCTCTTCCCCTTGCTGATCAGTCAGTAGGGGTCGCACCTTCCCGAGATTTATGGTGGAGAAGATGTGCAGACAACCGGAATGGCAGCAAGAGCGCTGTACGGTTTGATGCGAATAGCGCTTTCCGCCGCGTAGACAGACGTCTGGCATGGCAGAAGTTGCGCTTCAGTGGTCCGGATTCCCCCGAAGTCTGTAACGGCACCAAAAAACCCAATTCAATACGCCGTAGCAAGCAGAAATGCTGAGAATTCTCAATGCAACCTGAAAGTGAATTGCACAGTCTGCTTCGCAATCTGATCGACAATGTTCGTGAAATTACTGTGCTGTGGCAAGTGGCGGTTTTGCTTGCCAGCATAGGATTTGCGTGGCTCATGCAGAGGCAGCTAGCCAAGCGTATGGCGTCACGTGCAGCATCCTGGGAACCTGCAGGACTCGCGCTCAATATCAGTCCGCGAAGCATGAGTCGGCTCATGTTCCCTATCTTCGGCCTTGTTCTGCTCGTCATCGGCAGGTGGGCGCTCGGCCACTGGTATAGCACCCATCTTCTGAATGTCGCGGTCCCCCTGCTATTCGCCCTCGCGTTGATTCGTATCACCGTCTATGTGCTCCGAAGGGTTTTTTCTAGCCAGGAATGGCTGCATCCCTGGGAGCGGTTTATTGGTTGGGCAATATGGGTCGGCCTGGCGCTCCACATTACCGGGTTGTTGCCGGAAATCCTGGAGCTTCTCGACGAAATTTCCTTTCACATCGGAAAGCATCGCCTCTCCGTGCTATCGATTCTTCAAGGGATCGTTATCTTCACGGTCAGCATGCTGCTTGCCCTATGGCTCGCCAGTTCGCTCGAATCCCGCATCATGGGCTCGCGAACATTGGAGATCAACCAGAGAGTCATTCTGTCAAAAATCAGTCGCACGGTTCTGATTGTTGTCGGTGTGCTGATCGCCCTGCCCATGGTGGGTGTCGACATAACCGTGCTGTCGGTATTCGGCGGCGCGCTTGGGGTAGGACTGGGATTGGGTCTGCAGAAAATCGCCAGTAACTATATAAGTGGATTCATCATTCTGCTGGATCGCTCACTACGCATCGGCGACGTCGTAACTGTCGATAACCGGAAAGGGGAAGTTACCTCCCTTACAACGCGCTACGTAGTACTCAAGAGCGACGACGGTAGCGATGCACTCATCCCCAATGACACCTTCATCACCTCGACAGTCGTCAGCCAGACTTACTCGAACCGCAAAATCCGTCTGACAATGCCCTTCCAGGTCAGTTACTCCAGCAATGTCGAGGTTGCAATGGATATCATGCTGCAAGCAGCAAGGAAACGTCCTCACATATTGAACGACCCTGAACCCGTTGTCTTCCTCAAGGAGTTTGCCGGTAGTGGGATCAACGTAGAACTGATCATATGGGTAGAGGACCCCCAGGGCGGAGTGCTGAGGCTACGATCTGACCTTAACATCGAAATCTGGGCAGAGTTCAAGAAAAACGGGGTAGACATACCTTATCCCCAGTATGAAGTGCGATTGGTGACGCCCGATGAGAGTGCGCCTGATGTGAATAAGGCGGGAAAAGACTAAAAAGAAGAGAAGGCCAAAAGTAAGAGAGGTCTAAAAGGGAGAGAACCTGATATTTTCGGTTCACTCGACAGAACTTTATGCTATCGCCATCGAGAATCTATCTCACACCGCACCGATTCGGGGAAGGAGTAAGCAAGATTCCGACTGGAGCGTTGTAATGATTGGCAGTAAAATCCGAAGAACCTATGGGTGCCTTGATCTTTTATACCGCGATTTTCTTTATCGGTTATTTCGCGGCGCACTTTCTCAATCAAATAACCGGCCGCGTCCTTTTTCAAAATCGCAGAATTGCTGGACTCGCCCTGACCCTTTTAGTCGGCACGCTTCACGGCTATAAAATAATAACGTCCAGCCTGCCTCATGATCACGAAAACAAGGCCGTTTATGCGCTCGGTCTATATGTTATTTTGCCTATCGTGATTATCGGCGTTGCGATGTTATACCTGATATGACAGGAAAAGCGTGATGACAGCTCTAACTGATCAGTCCTGACATTCAAGATGTCTTTTTCTGGATGAACTCGATCTTGTAGCCGTCAGGGTCTTCAACAAACGCGATCACGGTCGCCCCGTGCTTCATTGGTCCCGCTTCCCGCGTAACCTTTCCTCCGCGTTTTTTCACGTCTTCACAAGCCTGGTAGGCGTTATCCACCTCAATCGCGATGTGCCCATAACCGGTTCCCATATCATACTTGTCGGTATCCCAATTATGGGTCAGTTCCAGCACCGCGCCCTCTGATTCATCCTGGTATCCGACAAACGCAAGGGTAAACCTGCCGTCAGGGTAGTCCTTGCTGCGAAGGAGCCTCATCCCGAGGATGTCTACATAAAAAGCGATGGATTTTTCCAGATTTCCGACGCGCAGCATGGTATGGAGGATTCGCATCAGATTTCCGTCGTCTTAGATTTCCACCATTTCAAAATCTTCCTTCCGGGCTGCACATTCGGGACAGGTCCAGTTCATTGGCACGTCTTCCCATCTTGTTCCCGGGGGGATACCTTCCGCTGGTGACCCTTCGGCTTCGTCGTATATGAAGCCGCAAATCAGGCACATGTAGCAACGGTAAACGCGAGTTTCAGCTGTTGGCATGATGAGTGAGAGTAATATGGGTTAAAATGGCATTTTACGGTATGAACCCATGTCTCAGCCACCCCCCATTGTACTTTC
>DASSHJ010000195.1:0-7024 GCA_035692965.1 Nitrosospira sp.
CAGCGCATCCTGGGTTGGATCTAGCAGCGTCATCACCCGCCGGCGCTGGTAATCGTGCATCATCGACCACATGAGCGGGAGGCTTCCAGCTCCCAGCACGAAAAGCGCCGCCATGATGCGCCATGATAACCCTGTAAGAAAAAGCACGTAGAAGCCGCTCGCGGCGATCAGCAAAGCCGTGCCGAGATCGGGCTGGCGCAGGATCATCACCACCGGGAGCAGGAGCAGCAGTGCGGCGACCCCGTAATCTCGCAGCCGAAGCGTGGTCTCATGTTTGTCAAAATACCATGCGAGCATCAGCGGCACGGCGATTTTCATGAGTTCGGAGGGCTGAATACGCGTAACTCCGATATTCAACCAACGGCGGGCGCCATTGTTGATCTCGCCGAAGAGCATGACGCCCAAAAGCAGGACCAGGCCGGTCGCATAGATTGGCAGAGCAATCCGCATGATGTGCTGTAGGGGGATATTCGCAACAAGCCACATGATGCCCAGCGCGACCAGCATGTTCGTGGCCTGATTGGTGACGCGGGCCAAGTTGGCGTCAGTCGCGCTGAACAGCGTGATCAAGCCGGTCAGCATCAGCGCCAGGATGCCCATCAGGAGCAATCCATCCACGTAACGCGTCAGGTAATGCCAAAGGCGAAGAATCTTAATCATGAGAGTCTGCTTCCACCGATTCTTCTTCCTCATCCCCGCTGGCTTCAACCGTTTTTGCGGCAGATTCCTCGGGGAGCTTGCCCAGCAGGAAATAGTCCATCACCAGCCTTGCGATAGGCGCTGCACTTGAACCGCCATGCCCGCCATTTTCTACCAGTACCGACACTGCGATTTTCGGATTTTCCGCCGGTGCGTAAGCAATGAACAGCGCGTGGTCGCGATGGCGTTCCTGTATCTTGTTCTCCACGTATTTTTCACCCTGCTTGATACCGACCACCTGAGAAGTGCCTGTCTTGCCGGCAAGCGTATAGGCCGCGCCCGCGCCAGCTACCGCTGCTGTTCCGCCTGGCCGGGCGACATCGATGAGCGCGTTGCGCACGGTTGCAACGTTAGCCGCGTTGAGATTGAGCGAATACAAAGGCTCCGTAGCAATCTCGCGGACTACCTGGTTGTTATTGTCCAGAACCTTCTTGACCAGATGCGGACGGTAAGCAGTGCCATTTCCAGCGAGGATTGCCGTGGCGAATGCGAGCTGCAGCGGAGTTGCCAGATTGTAACCTTGTCCTATTCCGACAGAGATGGTGTCTCCCGCATACCACTTTTGCTTGTGCCGCTTCATTTTCCAATCCTGCGACGGGAGCAAGCCAGCGACCTCGCCTTCTATATCGATTCCGGTTTTCCTTCCCAGCCCGAACCGGCTTCCAAAGCTGAAAATATTATCAATGCCCAGGTCGTTGGCGAGCCCGTAGTAATAAGTGTCACACGACACCACCAAAGACTTGTGCAGGTCCACCACTCCATGACCTCCCGCTTTCCAGTCGCGGAAGCGATGAGAACTTCCGGGCAGGCTGAAAAACCCCGCATCGTTGATGGCCTGCTGGGGTACGCGCTTTTTTAGCTCCAGCCCCGCCAGCGCCATGAAAGGCTTGAACGTGGAGCCAGGCGGATACATGCCACGCAAGGCGCGGTTGTTGAGCGGCCTGTCGATGGAATTATTCAATAAGTCCCAGTTCTCCGAATCAATACCATCGACAAAAAGGTTGGGGTCGAAGCCCGGTTTGCTGACGAACGCAAGTACGTCGCCGGAGGAAGGCTCAATCGCCACCAGCGCGCCACGCCGTTCTCCAAAAGCCTTTTCCGCGACTTCCTGCAGTTTCGAGTCGAGCGAAAGCATCAGGTTGTTGCCGGAGGTCGGGGGGGTGCGGGATATCACGCGGATAACTCGCCCCGCCGCATCGGTTTCCATCTCCTCGAAGCCTGTTATGCCGTGCAGTTCCTTCTCGTAACTCTGCTCGACCCCGATCTTCCCCATGTATTGCGAGCCCCGATAATTCGGGAGGTCGTCGTTCGCCTCGAGCTGCTCCAGATCCTTGTCATTTATGCGGCCGATGTATCCCACCACGTGGGAAGCACTTTCCCCTTTTGGATATTGGCGGAACAGCCGGGCCTTGATTTCCACTCCGGGGAATCGATACCGGTTGGCTGCAAAACGCGCGACCTCGACGTCCGATAAGCGCGTCCGAATGGGCAGGCTTTCGAAGCGTTTGCTTTCTTCCATCAACTTCTTGAAACGCTTGCGATCCCTTGGTGCGATCTCGACTACAGTGGAAAGCTCGTTGATGAGCGTCTCAAGATCGGAATCGACCACCTTGCTGGGGACGATCTCAAGCGTATATGCGGAATAATTGTGCGCCAGCACTTCGCCGTTGCGGTCGAAGATCAGGCCGCGATTGGGGACGATGGGTGCAATCGAGATGCGGTTGGCTTCGGCCAGGGTGTGATAGTGCTCCCGCTGCATGACCTGTAAATAATAGAAACGAGCGAACAGCATGAGGCACATCACTAATACGAACACAGCAGTGATGGCAAGCCGCAACTGAAAATTGCGCAGTTCGCGTAGATGGTTACGAAGCTCTACTGCGCCTTTCATCCTGCATTTGAGTCAGACCTAGGCTTTTGCGGCATTCTCAGCAGCGAAGAAACCAGAGGCCACAGAAGCATGCTGATTATTGTCACCAGAAAAAAATTCCAGCCGGGAAAATGTGACCCATCCAGCAATCCCGTGAAAAGCAGGATGAGTTGGCCCGCAAACAGTATCAGGCCGATCTGGGGAGCTTGCTTTGCTGGCCCGAAGACGCTCAGGCGCCGCTGGAACACCAGACCCAGGAATGCCATGACGGTATACGCAAGTGCGTTTTGACCCAACGCGCTCGCGTCTCCGATATCCATTAACAATCCCATTCCGAAAGCCATGCTGATGCCCGCGCGCTGCGGCTGGTTGATGCACCAGTAGAGTATGACCAGGGCGACGAAGTCTGGCCAGAGAGCAAGGGCCATGCCTTTCAAGGGCAGCAGATTCAGTACCAGTGCAAAAAGCAGGCTTAAGATGATGAAAGAGCCCTTTGCGGGCAGGAGAATCTCCTGCTTTGTCTGATTAACGAATGCCACCCTTTTCTCGCCTCTTTTTCTCGGGCTTGATGGTCAGGGCTTCTGGCGGAATCTCCACTGCCGGCATCAGCGACAGTATGAGAAGTTGCCGGTTACGTGCTACTCCACCGGCAGGCAGGCAGGTAACGCGAGCAAACACATAGGATGGATTACGCTCGATTTTTGAGACCACGGCGACCGGCAGGCCCGGCGGATAAACACCGTCTATTCCCGAAGTTGTCAGCAGGTCCCCCTCCTGGATATCCGTATTTACGGCAGCATACCGCAGTTCCAGCGCGCCATCCTTGCCGGTGCCTGATACCACTGATCGCAACCCATTACGCACTACCTGTACAGGGACAGACTGGTCCTTGTCTGTGATGAGGGTGACTTCGGATAGCCAAGGATAGGTGCGCGTGACCTGCCCTACTACCCCCGCCTCGTCCACGACGACCTGCCCCGGCTGGATACCCCCCTGGCTTCCTTTATCGAGCATTACCTTCCGATTGAACGGATCCCGTGGAACATGGAGAATTTCAGCCATGACAGCCTTGCTTTCTATCCGCTGCGCCGTTTCCAGGAGATTGCGCAGCTGGGCATTTTCGGCCTCCAGTGCCCGCAAGCGCTGAAGCTGTCCACTATCGACCAAGTGCTGCTGCTTGAGTTTCTCATTTTCGTCAACGAGATCCAGGCCGGAGAAATATTCGCTCAACTGGCCATACAGTGCGGATGGCGCATTCGCCAATTTTTGCAATGGATAGGTTGCCGTAGAGACTACCTGGCGTATTTCGACGAGATACTTGAAGCGGGTATCGATAGCCATCAGCACCAATGACAGCATTACAAAGAAAATCAGGCGCCCGAGCAGGCTGGGGCCGTGCCTGAAAAACCTTGGAGCCATTTCAGTCACACACGAGGTTCCCGGATTTCCGGTTCAGCAAGTACCGGATGGAAAGCGGACCGGCAAGGTGGAAAAAACCATCAGTCACTCGCGAATATGCCGACCAATTGATCCATGTTCTCCAAGGCTATGCCTGACCCCCGGACGACGCAGGTAAGCGGGTCTTCTGCGATGATGACGGACAGGCCGGTTTCTTCCATCAGCAAGCGGTCGATATCGCGAAGCAACGCGCCGCCGCCAGTCAGTACCATGCCCTTTTCCGCGATATCGGCCCCCAACTCGGGCAATGTATGCTCCAGGGCGGACTTGACCGCACTTACAATGCTGTTTAACGGATCGGTGAGGGCTTCAAGAATCTCGTTGCTGGAAATGGTGAAGCTGCGTGGGATGCCTTCGGCGAGGTTACGTCCCTTGACTTCCATTTCGCGAACCTCTGAACCCGGGAAAGCCGATCCTATTTCCTTTTTGATCAATTCAGCGGTAACTTCGCCGATCAGCATGCCGTAGTTGCGGCGGATATAGTTGATGATGGCCTCGTCGAACTTGTCACCGCCGACTCTCACAGAATTCGAATAAACGATGCCTCCGAGCGAGATCACGCCAACCTCGGTCGTGCCTCCACCTATATCGACGACCATCGAGCCTGTGGCCTCCTCGACCGGAAGGTTGGCGCCAATTGCGGCCGCCATGGGCTCTTCGATCAATTCGACCTTGCGAGCCCCCGCGCCATATGCGGCTTCCCGAATGGCGCGCCGCTCGACCTGCGTGGATCCATAAGGAACACAAATGACGATTCGCGGGTTGGCGGAAAACAGGCGCGGCGGATTCACCTTCTTGATGAAATGCTTCAGCATCTGCTCGGTAACGGTAAAATCAGCGATCACGCCGTCTTTCATGGGCCGGATCGCGGTTATGTTGCCGGGGGTGCGCCCGAGCATCTGCTTCGCCGCCAGCCCGACCTGCTGGATGACCTTCTTGCCGTTGGGCCCCCCGTCCTGGCGGATTGCGACCACTGAGGGCTCGTTCAGCACGATGCCTTGGCCGCGGACGTAGATCAGGGTGTTCGCTGTTCCCAGATCTATTGCCATATCGGTCGAAAAATAGCCCTTCAACACATTGTTGTTTATGAAATTAAGCATGATTTACGGAATCCGTCGCTGTGGCGAGAGAAAGCTGATGGTAAAGCGGGAAAAGATGCGGTAGTCAGGCGCGCTATGATACTCTATTAGCTACTTGAATATAAGGGTTATAGGTTGAGTCCGCATGTCACTTTCGCTGGATGATGTAAACCGCCTTGCAAATCTTGCCCGCATTGAACTCGGAAAGGATGAAGCGTCCACTGCTCTTGCTCAGCTATCGGATATCTTTGGAATGATTGAGCAGATGCAGGCTGTGAATACGTCGGAAATTGCGCCAATGTCGCATGCTCAGGATGTAACCCAGCGCTTGCGCGATGACGTTGTGACCGAACCCGATCAGCGTTCACTCTTCCAGGCAATTGCACCCCAGGTCGAAGCAGGGCTTTACCTGGTGCCCAGAGTCATCGAGTAGAGCGCCGCAACCCGCCTCCGTTGCAGGCTGTTCGCTTATTTCCCGATCGATTTGAACCCCTCGCCCTGAGCCTCATGTTGAATCTCAGCCTTAAACAGCTATCCGCACTGCTCGCAGAAAGAAAAATTTCGAGTGTCGAGTTGACCTCGGAATTTCTCAAGCGTTCACATACGCTGAACCAGCGCTACAACGCCTTCATTACTTTCAACGAGGAAATAAGTCTCGCGCAGGCGCGTGCAGCCGATGCAGCGATTGCAACCGGGCAAGCCGGCCCTTTGACGGGGATACCTATTGCCCAGAAGGACATCTTTTGCACCAAGGGATGGCTGACCACTTGCGGATCGAAAATGCTCTCGAACTTCATTTCGCCCTACGATGCGCATGTGGTGGAGCGTTTCAATGCAGCTGGAACGGTGACCATAGGCAAGACGAACATGGATGAATTTGCCATGGGGTCCAGTAACGAAACCTCCTTTTACGGTTCGGTAAAAAATCCGTGGGATACTTCAGCCGTGCCGGGCGGAAGCTCCGGTGGTTCGGCTTGCGCGGTGGCTGCTCGCATGGTTCCCGCTGCAACCGGTACCGACACCGGTGGCTCGATCCGTCAGCCAGCGGCGCTGTGCGGTATTTCCGGCCTCAAGCCGACCTACGGACTGGTATCACGGTACGGAATGATCGCGTTCGCTTCCAGCCTAGACCAGGGAGGGCCGATGGCAAAATCCGCGGAAGACCTCGCATTGATGCTGAACGTGATGGCGGGATTTGACACGCGTGACTCGACCAGCCTCATGCGTGAGGCGGAAGATTACACGCGCGATCTGGAAAAGCCCCTGGAAGGCCTGCGTATTGGCTTGCCCAAGGAATATTTCGTCGAGGAAATAAATGATGACGTGGCACGCTCGGTAGAAGCCGCGATCGGGGAATACCGCAAGCTCGGGGCCGAAACGGTCGAAGTGTCTCTCCCTAATACGCCACTATCGGTTCCGGTTTATTATGTGCTTGCGCCTGCAGAAGCGTCGAGTAATCTTTCCCGTTTCGACGGCGTGCGTTATGGGTATCGGGCACCGGAGTATTCAGACCTGAACGATATGTACCGCAAGACCCGCGCCCAGGGTTTCGGCGCGGAGGTCAAGCGGCGCATCCTGATCGGGACGTATGTGCTCTCGCATGGCTACTATGACGCATATTACATCCAGGCACAGAAACTGCGGCGGCTGATGGCGCACGATTTTTCCGAGGCTTTCAAGCAGTGCGACGTGATCATGGGCCCGACCTCGCCGACTGTGGCATTCAATCTTGGCGAAAGGATCAGTGATCCCGTACAAATGTATTTATCGGATGCCTATACCATCGCAGTTAATCTGGCCGGTTTGCCCGCGATGTCTATTCCATCGGGATTCGGCAGCAAAGGCAGGCCCGTGGGATTGCAGATTGTGGGCAATTATTTCTCCGAAGCAAAAATGCTGAACGTGGCGCACCAGTATC
>DASSHJ010000196.1:0-3826 GCA_035692965.1 Nitrosospira sp.
TGGATATGAGTGAGGGGCCCACGGCCGCTGACTGGCTGGCCTCCGTTACTGAAACGGAATTGGAAGAGGTATTGAGAAAGTATGGCGAAGAGCGGTTTGCTAAACAGATTGCAAGGGCGATTGTTGCAGTTCGGGGCGCCGAGCCCATTATTACGACGGGTCAGCTCGCCGCGCTCGTGGCGCGGGTTATCCCCGTACACAGGCGCGAAGCCGGGCAGAACCCGGCGACGAGAACTTTTCAGGCCATACGGATTTATCTCAATCAGGAGCTTGAAAATCTCTCGCTGGCATTACCGCAGTGCGCTGAAATGCTGAACCCAGGCGGCCGGCTCGTCGTCATCAGCTTTCACTCGCTTGAGGACAGGATAGTCAAACGTTTCCTGCGCAAACTGGCAAGTCCGGATGTCATGCCCAGGCGATTGCCGCTGCGAGCCCTGGAAGTTCAGCGTTACGCACAGCAGAAGATGCGGCTGGTGGGGAAGCCGATACGTCCGGGGGCACATGAGATTGCCAGCAACCCACGTGCACGAAGCGCAGTGATGAGGGTAGCGGAACGCGTTGACATGGTTCATTGACGACGCCGATATGGGACGAACGATATTTATTTTGTGTGCAGCCCCGGGGCTGATGTGACCCGTATAAACATTCTTTTGATTTTCATTTTTATCGCCTGCGCGCTGAGCATCGTGTCGTCGCAGCACAAGGCGAGAAGGCTTTTCGTCGATCTCGAGAAAGCGCAGGAGCTAGCGAGCCGGCTGGCCGTGGAATGGGACCAGCTGCAACTCGAGCAACTTACCTGGGCGACGCATGCGCGCGTCGAGAAGATAGCCGTAAACCAGTTGAACATGCGGATACTAGATGCTTCGCGCGTCCAGACTCTTCCATTGCAGGAGTCGACCGTCCCTGCTCCTTTGGTCCCCGGGTCCAAGCCATGACGAGCCGCTTGCCTCCCCGCGTCATCCTTCCCTCCGGCCGCGCGCGGCTATTGATCGTTGTATTACTGTTGGCAATGGTCTCATTAATTGGGCGGGCCGCGTACTTGCAGGGAATGCGTAACGGGTTTCTGCAGGAGAAGGGCGAGTCGCGCCATAGCCGCGTTCTCGAGATGAGTGCCCATCGGGGAATGATTACCGATCGGCATGGCGAACCGCTTGCTATCAGCACCCCTGTCGAGTCGGTATGGGCAAGCCCGAAAGACATGAATGCGACGGCTGAGCAGCTCGAGAAGCTTGCGGCTCTGATAGGCGTTGACGCGGCGGAATTGCGAAAGCGCATCGATACGTCACAAGGCGGAACCCAGCGCGATTTTGTGTATCTGAAGCGGCATCTCCCTCCAGAGGCGGCAGCAAGGGTGGTTGAGCTCGACATAAAGGGCGTTTTCCTCAAACGCGAATACCGCCGTTATTACCCCTCGGGAGAGCTCATGTCCCATATGTTAGGGTTTACCGATATCGATGACAACGGCCAGGAAGGCATCGAACTGGCGCTGCAGGATAAACTCGCGGGCAAGCCAGGAAGCCGGCGCGTCATCCGGGATCGGAAGGGATATATTGTCGAGGACGTGGAAAACATACGCGCGCCCAGACCGGGACAAAACGTTGCCTTGTCCATTGACAGCAAGATTCAGTATCTCGCGTACCGGGAGTTGAAGCAGGCAGTGGAAGCAAACAAGGCCAAGGCGGGTGGAATCGTGGTGCTCGATGTACGCACAGGTGAAGTACTGGCCCTTGTCAATCTACCTACTTACAACCCGAATAACCGGGCTGGAAGGGGTGATAACCAGTTCCGTAACAGGGCGTTGACGGATGTGTTCGAGCCTGGCTCGACACTTAAGCCGTTTACGATAGCTGCAGCTCTGGAAGCAGGCGGGATAAAGCCGGACACCGTCTTCCAGACAGCACCCGGAACATTTTCCATAGGCAGGGCGACAATACGTGATGCCCATAAGGAAAATGCATTGACCGTAGCGCAGGTTATCCAGAAATCCAGCAATATCGGCTCCGCAAAGATCGCACTTTCACTGCCTTCGCAAACCTTGTGGGAGATGCTGAGTGATGCCGGGTTCGGGGCGCCGACGGGCTCGGGTTTCCCGGGAGAAGTCAGCGGAAAGCTTCGCCCCTATCGGAGCTGGCGTCCCATCGAGCAGGCAACCATGTCATATGGTCACGGCATTGCCGTGAGTCTCCTGCAACTTGCCCGTGCGTACACGTTGTTTTCCTCAGGCGGAGAACTGAAGCCTGTGTCATTGCTGAAGCTTGATGCGCTGCCGGAGGGCAAGCGCGTGATTTCACAAGATACCGCAATGGCTGTAAGCGAAATGCTTGAAATGGTCACCCAGTTGGGAGGCACTGCACCTCAGGCCCGCATAGAGGGTTATCGGGTCGCGGGCAAGACGGGGACTGCACATAAACCTGAAGGTAACGGCTACGCAAAAAATCGCTATCTCTCCACATTCGTGGGGTACGCGCCCGCGTCCAATCCCCGCTTCATTATCGCGGTCATGCTCGATGAGCCTTCCGCCGGTAAATATTATGGAGGAGCGGTGGCGGCGCCCGTATTCAGCCGGGTCATGGCTGGAACGCTGCGTTTGAACAATGTTCCCCACGACGGCTCAGGAAAGGTGATGTCATTTACGGCAGCACCGGCTACGAAGGGGGATGTATGAGCCCCTTGCTCAACAAGGAAGACTGGGATTACCCGGGGAGCGGGGATTTTGATTTTGCACTCCTTGAGAAGCTTGGGGTGGAGATCAGGAACCTTGTCACGGATAGCCGCGAAGTAAAGCCGGGAGACACTTTTCTGGCCTATCCAGGCGAAAAGTCCGATGGCCGCAGGTATATACCCCAGGCAATCGCAGCAGGAGTTTCCAGCATATTATGGGACAGCGCAGGTTTTGCATGGAATTCCGCCTGGCATATCCCGAATTTGCCGGTTGCCGGGCTGCGCGCCAAAGCGGGCATTATCGCTGATCAGGTATATAGGCATCCATCAAGCAAGTTATGGTTGATCGGGATTACCGGAACGAACGGCAAGACCTCCTGCAGCCACTGGATAGCACAAGCCATGACCGCGCTTGGCACCAGGGCTGCGATTATCGGCACCTTGGGAATCGGTTTCCCGGGTGAACTCGTCCCAACTGCGAACACGACCCCCAACGCGGTATTGCTCCAGAAAGAACTGGCAGAGCTTTTCGAACGCGGCGCGCGCGTCGCCGCGATGGAAGTCTCATCGCACGGCATCGTGCAAGAGCGCATTAACGGGAGCACATTTGGAGTTGCGTTGCTCACGAATCTTTCGCGCGATCACCTGGATTATCATGGGAGCATGGAGGCGTATGCCGAGGCGAAAGCGCGGCTGTTTCGCTGGCCCGGACTCAAGCACGCGGTTCTCAACATGGATGATCCATTTGGTGTTCAAGTATCGAGAAACCTCGCAGGCGCGAGCGTCGAAATAATCGGATATGGATTTACCGACTTCCTTAATCATATCCCGGTTGCGGGATATGCTAAAAATATGCGGGTGATGCGCGGGTACGGCGTTAAATCGGATCCGGAAGGATTAATGTTCAATATCGAATTTGAATCCGAGAAAATCGAATTCAAAGCAGGAGTGATAGGAGGTTTCAACGCATCCAATCTGCTCGGAGTGCTGGCTACTTTGATAACGAGTGGCATCAACTTGAGGGAGGCTGTGGAGGCGCTGAGAGCGATACGGCCGGTAGCGGGAAGAATGGAACAAATGGGAGGGGGAGATTCGCCTCTTATCGTGATCGATTACGCGCATACTCCGGACGCCCTCGAAAAAGTGCTCATGACGGTAAGAGAAA
>DASSHJ010000197.1:0-3534 GCA_035692965.1 Nitrosospira sp.
TCCTTGTAATTCGAGTTGCCGCCATCAATGATCACGTCGTCAGGCTGGAGCATTGGTTGCAGTCGCTCGATCGCATCATCCACCGGAGCACCTGCGGGAATCATCAGCCATACTGCGCGAGGCGCCTTCAATCGCGCAACCAGATCTTCCAACGATGATGCGGCAACGCCTCCATTTTTCTCGAGTTGCGCGAGTCCACCCAGGCTTCGGGTAAAGCCAACGACTTGATGCCCTGCATTCAGCAATCGCTGTGACATTGGACCGCCCATGCGGCCCATGCCGATCATTCCTAGTTCCATTCGATTTTCTGCGGCTTATTTGATTGAAGGGGAAAAGGATTGTCTACGAGCGATTCAGACCGCGTGATTGGCAGTTGCAAGAAGCTCCTGCCGCTTTTTCTTCAGAGTATTCAGCAGCTTCTCGTACGAAGCGGCAAAAGCATCTACACCGTCCTTCTGTAGTTGCTCGGTGATTGCGTTGAGGTCGATTCCCAGGTTTCCCAACTCCGCAATTTCCCTCCTCGCCTGCTCGATACCTTCCTCAAGCGTATCGCGCACGCGGCCGTGATCACGAAACGCAGCCAGGGTTTTTGGCGGGATCGTATCGACGGTATCTGGTCCGATCAACTCTTCCACGTACAGCACGTCCGAGTAATTGGGGTTTTTCGTGCTCGTGCTGCCCCAGAGCGGACGTTGCACCCGGGCACCCTTGCGCCGCAACGCGGCAAACGGCTCACCGTAGAATGTTTCCCTGAAACGCTGGTAGGCGAGCTTGGCGTTCGCGATGGCGATTTTTCCGCGCAAGGCAAGTCCCTCGGGGGCGCCAATTTTCTCAAGTATGGGATCGACCATGGTATCCACGCGGCTTACAAAGAAAGATGCAACTGAATAGGGCCATGCTTCTTTCACCCCGCCCGGCGAAGAAGCCGACCAGCGACCAAGACCAGTAATATATGCGCGGGACACAGCGTCGTAATGACTCAGCGAGAACATTAAGGTGACGTTCACGTTGATGCCCTCACTGGTTAATTGTTCTATTGCGGGAATGCCTTCCGGCGTGGCGGGAATCTTTATCATCAGGTTGGGCCGCTGCACTGCCCGCCAGAGCCGCCTCGCTTCCAAGATGCTTCCTTGCGTATCCCTCGCGAGTTGGGGAGAAACTTCAAGGCTGGCATAACCATCCGCCCCTCCCGTGTCGTCATAAACCGGGCGAAGCACGTCAGCGGCCATGCGTATATCCTCGACGGCAATTGCTTCGAACAGTGCCTTATCTGACTGCTTCTCATTGTTTCGCAGAAGCTCTCTCAACGCATCGTCATACTCTTTGCCGTGCTCGATCGCATGCTCGAAAATAGTCGGATTGCTTGTCAATCCACGCAAACCATCCTCGGTTATCAGACGTTGTAGCTCGCCGCTTGTGATGAGATTGCGGCTGATCGAATCCAGCCATACGGACTGACCGTGTTGCAGTAACTGTTTCAAGGGATTCATGCCTGTTCTCCTACGCGGTTTCGGCCGGGAGGCTATGCACCCGTCCTGGGCTATGGGGTATGTGCTGACATATGTAAAGTAAAACAGGATTCTGTATATCTTAGGGTTTATCGAAGTAAAGCACAATTCTGTGACAATGCAACCTCCCGATTATTCATGCCCGACAAAGAAAATTTAAAACAGGCGGATATGCCTAATCCTCGAGAGCATGGGAAGGGTTTTGAGTTTGAAGAAACAGCTGTGGCTGCAATCAGGGAGGAAGCAATTCTCGCTTCACAGTTGGATCTGCTTCCGCTTTCCGGGAAGCAGATGGAAGATGCTTTTGACTTGGAAAAGGGGCCCTTGCAAATTCTAGAAATGATTTTTCCAGTCCCTGAGCGTGGCGAATACGCTCACCGGATCGGATAACTGTTTCCCCCCATGGTTGCTTGCGCTCTTGATGACTTCCGGTTGCTGGCAGCGGAGAAACGGGTTGGTTGCTTTTTCCATCGCGATCGTTGACGGCAGTGTAGGCAAGTCCTGCTTCCGCAATTGTTCCACATCAGCTTCCCGTTTGCTTAACGCCTGATTATCCGGTTCCACTACCCTTGCAAAGCGGATGTTGTTCAGTGTGTATTCATGCCCGCAATAAACCAGGGTTTCGTTGGGCAGTTCCGCCAGCTTCTGCAGCGAATAAGCCATTTGCTGCGCCGTACCTTCGAACAGCTTGCCACACCCACAGGCAAACAGGGTATCGCCACAAAACAGCAGGTTTGCGCCATAATACGCAATATGTCCGGCAGTGTGACCAGGAATATCCAGCACGTGAAGGCTGAGCGAGAATTCCGGAATATACGCGCAGCCTTCTTCATTTTCTTTGTCCGGGCATTCTTTGAGGCGGTGAGTGACCGTTGGAATATTCTCTGTCGCCGGACCGTAGACGGGTACCGAAAACTCCCGAAGCAGCGCGGCATTTCCGCCCACGTGATCATTATGGTGATGGGTGTTGAGGATCGCGACAAGTTTCAGCTTCTCGTGGCGCAGGTAATCGAGTATGGGGGAAGCATCGCCAGGGTCGACCACGACTGCGTGAAGGTGATCCCGGATAACCCAGATGTAGTTATCGATGAATGCTCGAACGGCAACGACATTAAGTGTGGTCATGGTAGCGGTGTGGTCGAGTCAGGATGGCTTGTTCAATAATACAGCAAGGGAACGGATAATGAGCGAGGCGCGGATCGAAATCGATTCACTCCGTTCACGCAGTCCAGCCGGCGCAGCTCACATTATATATGCCGACACGAAACGCGGTTGAGTGGTTCAATACCTGCCTTGGGCAGTATCTGCTGGAGCGGGAGCAGAATTATTACGATCAGGCTGTTGCGAATGTTTTCGGCTATCACGCAATGCAGATCGGCTTTTCACAGTATCCTTTCCTGCGCGCCAACCGTATGCCTCTGCAATTTTGTGTAGGGGCTGAGGCCGGCTCTGCGGTCCGGGGAGCACCCGATTTTCTCCCGATCGAAACGAACAGTATCGATCTCGTGCTTCTGCCCCATATCCTTGAATTCAGTGCCAATCCCCACCAGATCCTGCGGGAGGTGCAGCGGGTCTTGATGCCCGAGGGCCACGTCATTATCGGCGGATTCAATCCCCGCAGCCTTTGGGGTTTGCGGGGTCTGTTCGGTTCGATAGAAGACAATTTTCCGTGGCGAGGCAATTTCATCGCCCGACCCAGGCTCAAGGACTGGCTGGCCCTGCTGGATTTTGAGATCACCGAGGACCGGTTGTGCTGCTACACGCCTCCATTCAGCAAGGAAAAGTGGCTGAAGCGTTTTCATTTCATGGAGGCGGCCGGCGATCGGTGGTGGCGATTTTCCGGAGGGGTATATTTCCTCACAGCGGTCAAGCGGGTTCACGGAATGCGGGTTATCAAGCCGGAGTGGAAAGACGTAAGGGCAGCCAAACGACGTGTGGCAGCGATTTCGCAGAATGCAAGGCCACAGAAAGTGACCGGTGACACAAGCGGGAGCAGGCCGGCAAGGGCGGCGCGAACGCGCGCGCG
>DASSHJ010000198.1:0-15975 GCA_035692965.1 Nitrosospira sp.
GCCTCTCATTGGAATGCTTCTGTTGACCTTCCTGGGATACAGGATCATGCAATCCAAGCGGGTGCAGGCATGGAGGAATATATCGCGCCCCCGCCGATAGCCTTTCGAGGGAATTCCATATAAGTCCGCACCGGTGTGGGAGACTTCACCGGATACGGATAACATATCGGCCCGTGTATGATAACGATGCAATCCAGGCGCCGCTTTTGCTCACGGACCCCTTCCGGGTCTGGGCGGTGGTACTGACGAATCATCCTTCTTGGGCACCATATACCCCCTGCTGTCGTTCTCGTCGTCCACCCTGTGATTGCCTCGACTTTATAGCAGCACTCGCAGGAAGACGCGTTCAGCTTCCCTTACGGCGCTATTCCGACTGACTGCCAGAGAAAGTCATAGGAAACCGGTTCGCGGGATTGAGCTTTTGCTTGCTGAGCCTCGCCCTGTTCGTAGGTACGTAACAAGAATTTTACCTGCTCGAGCCCTTCAGCCGTTTGGACCGCTTCGCGTGGTGTTTTATTGTTCAATACTGGTATCGGCTCGTCAGCCCAATTCGCATAATATTGCCGGATACTCTTCTCCATCAGCTGTGTTGCGATTTCGGGGGGCAAGGAGGGTGGCACGGGTTCCTCCTCATCAGCAGGCGGGGAACCCCCGAAAACGCCTTTGGAATCGGATATCTCGCGACTGATAAAAGTAACGGTGGAGCCGGCAATTGCTTCGAACCACGGCCGCCCTTCGTCGGCATGCGTCTGTGTGCGGTAAGATACTTTGATCCGGTCTGAATATTTGCTTAAATCGATGCTTAGGCGAGCGCGTACAAAACCGTCCTTTCCTTCCAGCAGCCTGTTCCAGCCCGTTTCGCGGGAACCATCAACATCGGTCTGCGCCGCCAAGGCCCGATCAAGCGCTTCCCATTCCTGAACCCTGTAGTGATCGGTAATGAACAGGACAGGTTCGCCCGTTGCATGATCGACTACTTGAGGCACTTCAAATCTGGTGACCCACAGCATGAGCCAGTGATGGGGTATGAGGACTCCGGTCACCTCCTTGGCGGGACATGAATCCGGCTCGAGGCCATCCAGTTCGTCTCTAAGGTCTTTCAGTAAATCCCAGATTCGATTGCGGGGAAAGAGATACGCAGCGCCGGATAGCTCGAATTGATCTTTAAAAGGGATCAATCGAGCCCCAATAACATCGAATCGAGTCGCTCGCTGCGATCCGGATTTTTCCTGGACGAGGACTGGCGGACGGTCGGGCAGCAAAATGTCCTTCAGTGTCATGCATTCCCCTGCCACTACATCAACGACTTCGTAAAGCCTGAGGGGCGCCGCTGCCAGAAGCTCTATCCATCGCCGCTGTTCCGCAGAGAATAAGGGACCACCGCGGCCGAGCACCGCATCTGCAACACGCTGTTCTTTACCTTTGACTGTTATTACACCGTCCGCCAGCAGCCATTCCAGGGCATTCGTCATGATCTGCTGATACGCATCGTTGTATTGATCCGGCAGCTGATCGTATTCGTCGTCCTCCAGGACCCCAAAAAACCGGGAATCGAGCGCTTCGCGGACAGCCCGGCCATGCATCGAGTTCAGCCAGTGCATGGCACGCGGGACTGCATGAGTCCGGTCATCCGCCATCTTGCTTTCATCAACCCTGAGACAGCACTGCTTATACTTTTTTCCGCTGCCACAGGGGCACGGATCATTACGTCCCAATCTTTTCATCTCAATTTAATCGCTGATTTCAAGAGGCTTAAGTGCTTGTAAACGGAAAGATGCCGGGGTCTTGAAGGGGTAAAATATAGCATATGCACCTGACAGTTTTTCTGCGAGCATTAATCCTTTGGACGAACAATGGATTGACCTGCGATGACGGACGCTGGTTTTACCCCAGTGTTCTTGCTGTTTATCGCAGTTGTACTTCAGTCCAATAGTAAAGCGGGGGTATCCCGGTAAGATGTCGTTGCGGGGCGATTTTTCAACCCTGCACAAGTGTAACGTCCCGCCCCGGCTCCCAGGTAATGCTGCGAGCCGGGTTTGTTTTTCAGGTTGGAACTCCGCCAGAAACAACGCAGGGCTGCTTCTCATTGGCCCCTTAGTAGTCCCTTAGGCGTAGTTTTCCTGACAATGCCTAATGAAACTGCTCTTATTTAACGTTGGGATAAAAGCCGGGAGCGAACATTCTTCAATCATGCCATTCGCAGTGGTATTCGGATGATTGAGAATTGAAGGAACGAATCGCGCGTCAATAATATGCAGTACCTATAAATATGCAGAACCTATACTCAGCACGTCGAAAAATCTCTGGACGAAGCATCCGATATCACTGTTAACGCTGGGATCACAACCTTCATGACATTCGCCATCCGCCGTGCTCTTGAATCCGACGCAGCTTCCCTGATTGATTTGCGCAGATGGCTGTTTGAAGAAACGTCGTTCATGCTTTGGGAACCTGCTGAGTTCAAGCAAACCGAAGACGACGAACGTGCACGGATTATCCGCCTGAATCGACAGCCGAATAGCGTTATCTTGCTTGCAGAGGCGGGGATGCAACTCGTGGGCGTACTGTCGGCCACGGGCGATGACCGCAAGCAGCTGCGCCAAACCGCGCTGCTATCGATAGGCGTCGTCAAATCGCATTGGTCCCAAGGCATCGGCTCCCGAATGATACAGGACGCAATTAACTGGTCTCTGGCAGCCGGCATCAAGCGGCTCGAACTGACCGTTCATACTTCGAATCTTCGCGCCATCTCCGTGTATATGCGCTACGGGTTTGAGGTCGAAGGCTTGCGCCGCTCGTCGCTCCTGGTGAATGGCAGGTACATCAATGAATACCTGATGGCCCTCATCCACGAGGGCTAATCATTCGATCAACTCGAAAACCCGCCCCTAGTTGGTTTTCCTGTACCACTTGCCGACCCACCCGCAGCAAATCACCCAAATCACTGTTACCTAGTTCTGGCATATCCCTCCGCGCTCGAATACGCTGATGTTTTGCTGCGTGGTGCGTCATGTTCGATAGTGCATCGTGGTAAAAAGTATACGGGGCCCCTGTTCCGCCCCTGACCGCCTCCTAAAATACCCCGTGCGAATACAGCTCTAACTCCTCATTCCAGTAAGCTCATCTCTCGCCGCGAGCGCGAAAAAAGCCCATATTACGGAGCACTTCATGCCTCCCCTTATCCTTATCCTTGATCTTATCATTTCAATTGCTAGCAAGGATAAGAATTTATAAGTATATTCTTATCCTTGCTTTCTTTGATAAGGAAATCCGGTTATGCAAAAAATCGATGTCGATGACGACGTCTACCAATTTCTCGAAAGCAAAGTTCAGGGGTTTGGCGATACACCAAATACCGTTCTGAGGCGGCTCCTTGGTATTGGCGCGTCTAAACTTCAAGCGTCGAACAGTGGTGACATCAAGCACCCCCATGCCACGTCGATGAGAGGTAAGGCTCCAAAGGCCAATCTTCGGGATCTGGTTCGCGTAGGCAGCCTTTCAGAAGGGCAGGTTCTCTACCTTCACGACTACCGCGGCACCAAGGTCGGCGGTGTTGAAGCCTGTATCCATGGCAATAATCTAGAGTACAAGGGGCAAATACAATCGATGTCCGCCCTTGCCCGCGCGCATATGAAAATTCAGGGCTATGATAACGACTCATACCGAGGCCCTGAGCATTGGTTCACGGCACAGGGGCAAAGTGTCAAAGATCTTTGGATTGAATACTTGAAGGCATTTCCAAGGTAATGTTCTACGAGTAAACGGGAATGCTGGGCGAAAAAGCCTTCTCCTCGCAGGGATTCGATCACTTCATTTGGCAAAGATGGTACGATTTGCGTGAAACAAAATCGCATCGGCTGCCGCCAGAACGCCATGCACTTCAAATAATACCCCCGAGATAGGAGCAAACGTCATGCAAACCAACCCGGTGAACTGGTTTGAAATTTACGTGGAAGACATGGAACGCGCCAAGGCGTTTTATGAGGCTGTGCTGGACGGGAAGCTCGAGCATTTGCCGAGCCCCGAGTCCGAGCCGTGCGAGTTGTGGGCCTTTCCCATGTCCCATGAAGGATATGGGTCGGCAGGTGCGCTGATAAAAATGGAGGGTTGCGCTCCGGGTGACGGCGGTACCCTGATTTACTTCAAATGTGACGACTGCGCGGTAGAGGCGGCCCGTGCGGTTGAGAATGGCGGACGGATTTTCAAGGAGAAAATGTCGATTGACAAATATGGCTTCATCGCCCTCGTGTACGACACGGAGGGGAATATGATCGGGTTGCATTCGATGAAGTAATGCTCTTCCGCAAGCGGTCCGCCAGTTGCCTTTGCTCCGGAGAGGCGAAGGACGAGGTATGGAGCGCCCCCTTCCTGTGAACACCAGCCGATAAATCGTTTTGCCAGAGAGACCGGCCTCACTACACTTTATCCTGACCATGGATTCTCTTCGACGGGGAGCCGCTCAAGGGTCACATGCTTCGCTGTAGGGCATTATCCCGGTCGTGGTCCCTCACGCGACGCTTTACGCTTTAGTGACCCCCTCTCCTGCCCTCTTCGGTAAATGGGAGAGAGGAATTGATGAGGTTCATGCACTACAAGGCGACGCTTGAGTTACTCTTGAGCCTAAGCTCCCGGGCTGAATCTGTTACTTGACTGGAGGTTTCACTGAACTAGTATTAATAGGGGTGAGGCAATGAGCGTGCAGAGGAATGTCTACCCGCATCCCTGTCGCATGAAATCAACGCATGACAAAGAGGCCTTATGTACGAACAGCAGATAGTACGTCCACGATCCATTACTTTGGTGCTTGTCATCGCTCTCAGTGTCGCAGTCTCCGGGTGCGTGATCTCCGGCCATGAAATCGTTCAGAACCGTGTCGTGATTCCCCCAGGGGCGGTTGCCAAGGTAAGGGCCGTATGCCCAAGCGGCAAGAAGGTGACTGGAGGCGGGTTCGACGTCGAGATACCTCAGGATGTGAGGGTATACGCCTCCGATCCGGGCGACAGCCAAGGAAATATTGTCAGTGATGGCTGGCGCGTGATGGTGCGGAATGAAGGGACGACCGCGCGGCAGGCAACGGCCATCGCTGTGTGTGCATCAGCGCACTAGTCTGCTCAAGTGGTGCGAGGTTCACGGTTCTCTCGGGTGAACTGCGAATGATGTTCTTTATCCTCGCGTTGCAATCGCTACCCAGGTATCGAACAGGTAGTTGAACGTTTATTTTTCTCCTTGAAGTCCACAAAACAGTCGTCATGGACACTGTCGTCACCTTCAGGGGGAGCGCTCATTCGGACTTTGTAACGAAAAGGATATTTGACACGCCTAATCCAGGCTTGGGCGTCTGATCGCCCTTTATGCTCAGCCTGCCCTGCCCCCAAACCCGGGGATTTCCGCCTGGAATAATCGTCCCCGACCGCCGGCTGTTCCGTGCTCTCCTTTTGGCATCCTCCGTTTTTTGGGCCCCCTCCCCTTTCCTCCCAAAGACCCCGACTAATTCTCCAGCGTCTGCACCTCGCGCCCTACCCTCCTTCCGCCGAGTTATGTCGATCGAATGTCCTGCAACGTACGTCCCATCGCCTATTTTTAACTTATGATTGATCGAAAAATGGAAAATTTACCTTCTTTGCATCGACAGCGACTTCCGGTCTCTTTCGAACGGCGATAGCACCGTCAACGAAGACCAATAGAGCCTCCCGGCCGCGCGAAGCAGGTGGAAGGATAAGATAAGTGAGCCTGCTCTCGATCTCCCATCTGATCCATAGGCATCTGCTCTGGTTTTTGATCAGCGCGTATGTTCTCGCCATGATTTTTCCGCTTCCCGGCTTATGGATCAGAAGCATGTCTTTCGGCGAGGTGAATCTCTTCCAGCAGAAAACACACGTGTCGCTGTTGATGGTCATGCTCGCGATACTCATGTTTAACGCCGGCCTGGGGCTGAAATTATCCGACCTCAAAAGCCTCGTGGACTGCAAACACCTCTTGCTGACCGGACTGGCGGCAAACCTGATCATTCCCATCACGTACATCTGGGCCATGACAATACCCATGCAGCTCTGGTACGAACCCTTCGAAGTCCAGTATATCCTCGTGGGGCTGGCATTAGTCGCCGCCATGCCCATCGCCGGGTCATCCACCGCCTGGGCGCAAAACTGCAACGGCAACCTTGCATTGAGCCTGGGACTGGTCTTCTTTTCCACGATCCTGAGCCCGATCGTCACCCCGGTAACGCTTAACATTTTGGGCGAAATGGCTTCGGAGGAGTATGAAAAAGTCTTGCACGGCCTGGCCGCCTATGGCTCCGGTGCTTTTCTCGGCCTCTGGGTGGTATTGCCGTCGCTGATAGGCATCGGCACACGCTTGCTGATAGGTCGAGACCGGGATGGAAGCGGCAGCCGCCATATAAAGCTCGCAAATAGCATCGTTTTGCTGCTGCTGAATTACTCCAATGCTTCGGTGTCCCTGCCCCAGGCCGTGGCAGAGCGTGACTACGATTTTCTCGCCATCACGCTTGCCATTACCGCTGGGCTTTGCGCAGCCCTGTTTGCAGCAGGCTATGGACTGAGCCGCTTCTTCAAGCTGAACCGGCCGGAAGAAATTTCCCTCATGTTTGGCCTGGGGATGAACAACAATGGCACTGGACTTGTTCTGGCGTCACTCGCTTTGTCGGCCTATCCGAACATCATGGTACCGATCATATTCTATAACCTGGTTCAGCACATTGTGGCGGGCACAGTGTACGAAGTGGTCAGTAAAAGGCAAGGCAATCCGGATACCTGAAAATCGATAACCGGCAATGAGGCGGGCAAGGGTTTTTGTCTCTCCATCAGGAGCAGTGTTGGGGCAAGCAGGATCACGGGGCGCGTTGAGGGGTGCTCCTATGACGACCGCCGCGGCGAGGGTAACTTTCTGGAGCGCTTTGGCGACGGCGGCAACGGACGGCGTCAAGGGTTGTTTGCGTGGCGACCCTGGAATCTCGCTGCCTCGGTGCTTGATGACCACGGTTTGAGTCCTTAGGACCCAGCCTGGCTCGGAAATGATGGACGATCGATCTGTCCTCGGGCCTCCAGACGGGCAAGGAGCAAGTAAAAATACAACATTCCCCTCTGTGGACCGAGCGAATCCAGGATCTCCGGGCTACCGGAATCCGCGGTGCCGGCAAGGAGCATGATATTCCTCAGGACTCCACTGTCGTTTTGCGGAAATACATCGAGCCGGCCCATGCCGCGAAGCAGGATGATCGATGCGGTCCAGCGGCCAATACCCTTGATTCTGCAGAGATCGACAATCGCATCCTGGCTCGTGGCTTCCTCGAGTTTTTTTGCTTCGAGGGCGCCCGACAGCAGCCTTTCGGCAACTCGCCTTAGCGTTGCGACTTTGCTTGCGCTCAGCCCGGTTGCACGCAGCGTATCATCAGCTGCTTCCTTAAATGCTTCCGCCCTCGGAAACGCATATAGCGGGATGGGCGCCCAATCGGTTTCCACCCTCTGTCCCGAAGCCACGATCAGGCGACGTATGATTGCGCCCGCCGCATGTATGCTCAATTGCTGGAACACGATGGCGTTAACGCAGGCTTCCCAAAGGGTAGGATAGCAAGGCGGCTTTACTCCGCGCATTCTCTCGACGAGGAGAGCGAGCCATGGGATATGGACAGCGGCTTTGTCGAAATCCGAGATATCCTTCCCTGTTCCCAGCATCTTTTGCAGGAGCTCCAGCGTTTGGGACTCATCGCGACAATCCCCATCAAGCATGATCGACAGCGAGCTGTTGTGGGGCGTCTGGCTGACCCGCACAATCAGGGGCTGGGGTGGTCCGGATAGGGCGCGCAAATAGCCGCCCTCGGGCGTAAGCAGGTCGACGATATTCGTCGGAAGCCGGCGAAGCGCATTTACCGTCAGATCGAGACGGAATGGCCCAACGACTGGAATCTGGTGTACTCTAACCATCGTGGCTTCGGTGTGGATCGAGATTCACCCATATTCGGTTTGTCCGGGGTTTCTCATTCGACGAGCGCATGGCTTTGACTTATGGTGTGAAGCGATGGAAGGAACAAGGAGAATTCCTGTTATCGGAGCGAAATTCTCCAACTGTTCCCTCCCCCCTTCTCGAAAGGCATAAGAAACGCGCCGGGGCATATGGGTAGTACCTGTTTGCACACATCATATTATTCCGCATCAAGGGTGGTAAAAAAGTGAGGCTATGGAGAGCATGTCGCAACGATTCAAGGTGGGTGACCATGTAACGTGGAATTCAGAGGCCGGCCATGTCAGTGGAAAAATCATCAAGGTGCATACGGAAAATGTCGTCTACAAAGGATATACCCATCACGCGAGCGACGAAGAGCCCCAATACGAAATCAAGAGCGACAAGACTGACCATATTGCCATGCATAAGGGAACTGCCTTGAAAAAAATAAACGACTAGAAACGCGATGGCAAAAGGGCCGTAAAAGTCGAAATTGATTTGATCCCGGCGCCTCCTTTTTTACGATTCAACTTCATTTTTTTATTCTGCACCTTTTTTTCGCTCCTCATGGATGGAGCACCCTGTGCAACGTATTTCTCGCGGAACACTGGTACCGGGAAACAGGAAAGACGGAATAATCGTGAACGTCAATTTTTGAGGAAATCCAATGCCCGAAAACACAGCACGGAGTGATTCGCAAGGCACGAACGCGCCGGCACAGTTGATGCAGATGCTTTTCGGTTTCATGACTTCGCAAGCGATTTCAGTCGCAGCGGAGCTTGGTCTGGCTGACCTTCTCAAGAATGGGCCGAAAAGCCCGGATGAACTGGCTCAGGCAACCGGAGCGCGGGCATAGTCGCTTTATCGCATTATGCGTGCACTGGCAAGTGTGGGTATCTTCGCAGAAGTCGACGGCGGCCGCTTCCAGATGACGCCACTGGCCGAACCTTTACGCAGTGATGCGCCGAACAGCCTGCGCGACTTCTCGATTTTCCTCGGGGCCGACTGGCACTGGCAGGCATGGGGAGATCTTGCTGGCGGTGCTCGAACCGGCGAACCTGCCTTCGAGCAGGTCCATGGCAAAGCATTTTTTGAGTACCTGGGCGAGAACCCGGGCCCTGCTCAGATCTTCAATGACGCGATGACCAGCCTTAGTACAGCGGCAAGCGCGGCAGTGGTCAACGGTTACGACTTCACGGGGATCAATACGCTCGTCGATGTCGGCGGCGGCCACGGTTTGCTCCTCGCCTCGATTCTCAAAGAAAACCCGCGAATGACGGGTGTGCTTTTCGATGCACCATCCGTCGTCGCGGGAGCCAGCGGTGTCATCGAAGCGCATGGGGTTAGCGGACGTTGCGAGACGCTCGGCGGCGATTTTTTTGTGTCGGTTCCTGCTGGTGGTGATGCTTATATCATAAAGCACATCATCCACAATTGGGATGATGATCGCGCGTCCACTATCCTTCAGAACTGCCGCCAGGGGATGAGCCCGAGTGGCAAATTGCTGGTGGTGGAGATGGTGATCCCTGAAAGCAATGCGCCGTCACCCGGCAAGCTCCTCGATCTTGAAATGCTCGTGCTCTTCCTGCATGCGCATGAGCGAACGGAAGGGGAATATCGCGCCTTATTCGAGCGATCTGGCTTTCGGTTAAGCAGGATCGTGCCTACGCCGTCACCCTACAGCGTGATAGAAGGCGTACCGATGTGACGGCCACAGGGGTTGAAACGAAGGAAACGGCCCAGCAATAAGTGATAAGTGGACCCTGTTCCCTCCAAAGTCACTTCTCATTTGATGGCTGCTACGGCGGGCTTCAGCAATACGCGAGGATGATTTCGGCGGCAACACCGCTCACGCAGTCAGTTTGGAATCGACCAGCCCCTCGATTTCGTTCACTGAATCGACGAGACCCGCGTCAAACTCCAAATCGGAAAAATCCAGGGCGAAAGCTTGCTCGAGATACATGACAAGATTCATCATGGTGAAGGAATCCAGCCGGCCGCTGGCAAAAAGAGACTCTCCATCGCCAAACTCGCTGCGATCGCCATGGTTTTCCAGGGCTTCCTTGAGAAATTCCCGCAGCTTCTGTTTCGCACTTGCATTCATCAGGATACTCCAAAAAGGCTTACGAGGAACGAGAACCGTTCCTCGAAGGTGTGGTTGCGCGATTCGTCGCTAAAGACATGCATGCAAACAACAAAGGACCAAATAAAGAGAAAGGAATAAAGTCTGCCAATTACTGTCGGGGAAGGTCGTATGCCCATGGTGATACGAACTTGCGAGATTCCGACGCCGATCGCCAGAACGACGCAATAAAAGGCGTAGCTGGTGTATGTTTCCAGGGCGGCGGTAGGACCCAGGGTGGCGACGAGATCGATATCCCGAGTGAAATGCCAGATTGCATTGCCCACGCCCGCAGCCATAAAAGTTGCAAAAAACATCCGCAGGCGCGGATGGTTGCGAAACACCTTGAAGAAGGTTGGTATGAAGAAAAAGTCGACCAGCATTTCCTTGAAGTAGTAGTGGAAGCGGTTGAAGTAATCCATGAGCGTCCTTGACTCCAGGGGACGCCAGGAGCCCCGTGGCAGCCGGTAACCTGCCAGCCGGGCGACGCCGATGAAGAGATGGGCCCAGGCCGCAACCTTCAGAGAAAATTTTGCGGTTGACAGGATCATGGCACCCCAACCGACGATCAGCGGATAGGGCTGTCCACGCAGGAACGCATCCAGGGCTTGTGCAAGGGCCGGAATCTGCAACTGCGCCTCGAATCCCCAGCTCAGTCCGTCTCGGAGTGCAAAAAGCACGGTCGCCCAGATTAGCAGCTTGACCCCTTTGAGCTGTGTTATAGCCAAGTCTCGCGGCGTCTTCGCCAGATGCTTGCGGAGGAATGCAGCGCCCTTGCCAAAGGGCAGATAGGCGGGACTCCAGAACGGGCGCAGCACAGCCAATTGCATCAATGACGAACTGCCGCCTCGGGAACGAACATCCACAATGGCATAAGGCAGAAACCAGATGTATGGCGTCAGGACAAAAATAGCTGCCCACAGCATTACGCTTGGAAGACCTTGCATGAATTCGACGCTCGCAAGACCGCACAAGAGTGCTTCCAGCGCTAAAAGAGTAACAAGCGGGCGTCTCGCAAGAATGGATTGCGGGTTGCGGCGAACCCAATATAGCGCTCCGGTTGCAGCGACGAGAAGCAACAGCAGAAACGCGATCGCCAGTACCGCCGGGGAAAGATCGACCATCTGCTGCTGGAGGACCGCGACGATATTGTCCAGGGTATCGTTCTCCCCCAGCACTGTACCAACGAAGGCAGTTGCCCAGGTGGCTGCGAACAGTATGCGATCGCGCAACGCGGGTTGCGACACCGCGGTCATTGCAGCAGCGACGGCGAGGGCGCCGGCCCAGATGCCGAAATATGGGGCGACGGCCAGAATGGCCGTGAAGGTTATGAGCAACTGCCCGGCTGCCGTCTGGGCGAGCGTAATGAATGACTCGCGCGTATCGATGGCAAGAAAGCGCCGCAAACGGCTTTCGCGCACCTTGCCGCCCGCGGCTGGCGCTCCGCTTTCTGCAGAGGGGGAGATCGCTGCTGTCATGCCGGATCATTTTCAAGCAGTTGACGGAGCGTGCTGCGATCCACCTTCCCATTTGGATTAAGCGGCATTTTTTTCAAAAAGATGATGCGGTTCGGGAGCATGTAGGGAGGAACCCGGGTTTTCAGCAGATCGATGATGCGCTCGGCAGCAATTTCCGAAGTGTCTACAAAGCTGACGATGCCGCTCGCCATACCGTCAGCCAGCGGCCAGGCGACAGACCCAACAACATCGGCACCTGAGACTACGCGCAGATGGGCGTCGATTTCTTCCAGTTCGACGCGATAGCCTAGCACCTTGACCTGATTGTCGATCCGCCCCAGGCAATGAAAGCGACCCGCAGCGTCGCGTATCGCCCGATCGCCCGTCCTGTACCAGCGTTTACCATTCAGGGTCGGGAAACGTGCCGCGTTCAACTCGGGGGCTTCGAGATAACCATCGGCAAGTTGCTTGCCGGCAATTACCAGTTCGCCCGTCGAGCCATCCGGCAGAGTCTGCCCATCCTTGTCGATGACAGCCGCATCGTTGCCGGGTAGCGGCGTCCCGATCGCAATGACATCCCGCTCCGGAGTGAGCGGCAACGGAATAGCAACTACCTGGGCCAGGCAAAAAACCGTGGCCTCCGTCGGCCCATAGAGGTTGACGATGACGCTGCTGGGCGCCGCATTCTGCCAGGCAGTAACAGTACTGGCAGGCAATTGTTCGCCGCCGAAGACCGTGATGCGGAGGCATGCGAGGCTTCCGGGCGCCAGCGCTTTAACCTGACGCAGCATGCCGGCAAGCGAAGGCACCGAGTTCCAGACAGTCAAAGCGGAGTTCCGCACAAATTTCACGGCATTCATTACCTTGTTGGCGGGCAGGATATGCAACGACGCGCCAGCCTCCCACGTCGAAAACATATTGTGTACCGAGAAATCGAAGCTGATCTCGCAGGTCTCCAGCGCCCGGTCGGTGGCCCGCAGCCCCAGTTGCTCCACAATCGTCGTCACATAATGACGCACCGCCCCCGCAGAAATCATGACGCCTTTTGGGGCGCCAGTCGTTCCCGAGGTAAAAATGATATAGGCCGTATCGGATGGCGTCATGAGCACGGGTTCCTCCAGGATCGTCCGCGGATTGGCAACTGACTGGACTGATCCGGTCGTTCTATCCGAGGTGGCAGCGAACGAGGTATGGATAATCGGCTGTGGACAGACAGCAACGAGACGTTCCGTGAGCAGCTTCATCCCGATGTCATCGGCAATAATAGCGGACAGCCTGCATTGACCAAGCAGGGACAGGATGCGCTCTTCCGGCTGTTTCAAGCTTATAGGCACGTAAGTCGCTCCGGCCCAGCAGGCTCCCAGCAAGGCAACGCAGGCATCAATCCCGCGGGAAGCGAGAATCCCGATCTGCGGCTGGCCCTTATTGCGCTGCCAGCCAGGACTGCCGGTGATCCGGGCCGCTAGAACTGCAGCACGCTCGGCTAGTTCGGCGTAAGTCAGGGATTGCCCATTGCAGACTACCGCTGGAGCTTGAGGAGCTTCGCGACCGTGATGGCTGATGGCGCAAGCCAGATTGTAATTTTTAGGCATATTTCTGTTTTACACGCCGCACGGCATGAATAGCGAGCGCGTGGGCAGATGCGAAAGTCGATTGACAGGCGTCAGAAAAATCCGAACAGGAGAAATCTGCTAAAAGGCAGCAAAATATTAAGACTCCATCTCACTTGTATCCTCCGCAAGGAGGCGGTGGTAATGAGCCAGATTCTCGTTTGCCCTGGCAGCCTCCTCATACACCCGTACGAGAGCTTCTGAGTGCTCTATCAGATCGTCGGTCCGTCTGCCGTAGTAGTAAGCGTGCCGATGATATTCTGCAAGCATTCTCTTTTGCTGATCTGCCTTTGCCTGCATGCTTTTCGCCGCATCGTCATAGTGCCTGGCCAAGGCCTCATGATCGGCGCTGGTTTTGGCGTTTTGGACAGCACTTGTCATGTCCATGGGGTGAGGGTCGATATGCGCACACGAGGCTAGCACAGCCATCGTAGCAAGAATAACGAGAGCGGTTCGAGTCTTCATCAGCATCTCCCTTTTGAATTGTTAATAACATTATAGGCACTAGTGTTATTACAATCTGACGCGATTGAGGCCGAGGGAAAGAAATAGGGTCGGGCTCGACGTAAGTACGTGTAACCGGTTTACCCACTCTTTATCAAGCTGCTGCCGACGCAGCCAACTTCGGATTTCCGGGTTACTTCACCCCCGTAACCACAGAGTTTGACCCTTGCTGCACAAACTCGACTTCCACTTTTTTTCCAACAGTGAGCTTGTCGAACAATGCGGGCTCCTTGACTGAAAAATTCATGGTCATCGCTGGCCAGTTCAGACTTCTTACCGGCTCATGCGCAAGCTTGACCTTTCCGTTGGCTGTATCGACTGACTTGACTACCGCCGTAGTTCTATGTGTGGTCGCGTCCTCGCCTCTGCCAAGGCCAGGGGTGGCCAGAGCAAGAGTCAGGATAAGAGTTTGAATGAATTTCATTAAGCTGGTCCTTTCGATGATGGGTCGGTAAATGATCTGATTTTGATCTGATTTTGATCGACTTGACGGAGTTGCGCCGGGAACGACCCTTCGCTCCACCTCCCCTGCTGAGCTCTACCGAACTCTGACTTATTAATCGGGGGAGGATGGCAGGTATTATGCCATCAGTAAGCGCAAGAGTCCCCAGCCCATCAATATCGTCCCGCTTGCCCGGCAAATAAACAGGCTTTTTGACGGCACAACCTTTTCAACAAGGATCAGCAGGGTTATCAAGGCCATCCCCACCAGGTTCATCACGCCCACGGCAAACGTGATGAGCATTTGCGCCCAGCAGCAGCCCACGCAAGCGCCACCATGCTTCAATCCCATGTGGAATGCGCCTTTTGCTCCCTCCCGCCATTCATTCAATAAAAAACCGGCGGGAGACTGGCAAAATCGAAGGAAACGATTTTTGACAGGGGTCAACTGGTACATCCCTGCCCCAAGAAAAATCACGGCGGAGACCAATTCACTTTCCGTTTCCATCATAGGAGATATCATTTGCAGCCCATGAAGCTGCCATTGCAACAGCGTCATCCCGACGCTGAACAGCAACCAGACGGTCAGGTAGCTCGAAGCAAAAAGAAATGTGATATTCCGGGGAGCCGGATAATGCCTTTTGGCGACCTGCAAAAAAGCGAGGATCATGGGTATGGCGGATGGGAGCATCATTGCAGCCATCATCGCTGCCCACATGAGGTATACAAGGACGAAATCGATCGATTTCCATTCGGAAGCTTCCGAGGGAGGCATCCACATTTCCGACATTGGCAACGCAGTCATCTGCCAGTGCTGGTAGATCAGGTATCCCCAAGCGCTGGCGATAATTACCAGCAACGACAGCAGAATATGGGACTGAGCTTTATGCATCCTTGGGCGGGTGAAAGCGCCCCACCACCTTTAATGGGGGAGATTTGGCAAAAAAGACTTTGGAAAGCCATTTATCCACGAAAACGGTGAATTGATTCGATAGCGCGGCTTGTCCGAGTATGAGCAAAAACTGTCAAGGATGATAGGTAAACGGCGAGTAAAAACCGTTCCGGTTGCTGAATAGCCAGTTTTTGTCATAGTCGTGGTACTCGTAATGCCTGGACCGGGCAACCACGGCGGGGTGGCTGGTGACAACACATAAAGGCGGATTATTAATCGTCGCTTCACCCCCCGTGATGCCCTTGATCGACTCGATATCGGCCTGAGTGATCCCTGGGATAGCAAGTTGCCGCCTGTTGCCCTCCTCCGTGTAATCCATCCGAACCTTCTTCACTCCCAGCACCTCACTGACGAAGGTCATCAGGATGGCGAAATGGCCCCCCTGTTTCCCGGAAAAAATTTGCGTTATTGCGTTAAATTGCGCGTCGTTCGCGCGCTCATCCACGTAAAGAGCGGCCTGCCAGCCACCTTCTTTCATGTTCCCAGGCGAATAGCAAACCAGGGCGACGTTCAGATTCTCCAAGCCTTGGCCGTCCGAATGGCCGGAATCGATGTGCCATGCGACCAACAGCTTGCAGTCACCTTCCGACGGTGGTTGCAGCCATATGCATGGGCAGGATGTTTGGCAATTGCACGTTTCGAAGTACCCGCCGCTCAAGCTCCAGTCCGCGTTATCCATCGTCGTTCCCCTATTCAAAAAGGATTTTTCGTTCACATATTTCCAATATAGAGCAAACCACCGAGGGAAGTTGAACATGAATCGGCTGGATGTGAGACGTAGAGAAATCTGTCCGAGAAACTTCGAGGCTACCGACTGGCTTGACGGCGAGTTCACCGCGCTTAGGGTGTCATTTGCCCCCTAACGGAATCGACCCCAGAATTAAGGCTACGCGCTGATATCCCATGCAGCCACGCAACATCCCTATTTAC